>NZ_DAIPZB010000005.1:0-127426 GCF_036782435.1 Pinisolibacter sp.
GGCATGAGCGGCATGTCGGGCATGGGTGGCATGTCCGGTATGGGCGGCATGTCCGGAATGTCGGGCATGGGCGGCATGTCCGGTATGGGTGGCATGTCCGGTATGGGCGGCATGTCGGGCATGTCGGGCATGGGTGGTATGGGCGGCATGAGCGGCATGTCGGGCATGGGTGGCATGTCGGGCATGTCCGGCATGAACCCGCCGAAGTGATCGGCTTCGTCTGATCCGGGTGGGCGCCGGCGACGGCGCCCACCCCTCGCTCCCAGATTGTTCTTCTCAGCAGGTGCAGCCATGCGACCGGGCAGAGGAATTCGGAAGTCGACCACGTCCGCGACACTCGCGGTCGGGATCCTGGCAGGGCTCTTCGCGGCGGTGACCGTCGAAGCGGCCGAGATCGACGCCAAGCCGATCGTCGTCGCCGCGAACAAGGCCCAAGCGAAATCCGAGGCCATGAAGGTGCCGAAGCCGGCGCCGACGGACCCTGCCGTCGCGGCGCTCGAAGAGGCGACGACGCGGGCCAAGGCTGGCGATTACGATGCCGCCCGTTGGCATCCCATCCATTTCAAGCCGGCGATCGACAAGGCGAAGGATGGCGACTGCCTCACCTGTCACGCCGAGATTTTGAAGGCGAAGCCGCGCCAGGCCTCCGAGGTCGGCGTGCCCGCCGACAAGGTGCTCGCCTGGTACCAGACGCTCGACACCTACGTCGGCGGCCAGGAGGATTTCCACATCCGCCACATGGCGACGCCCTATGCGGGCAAGGTGATGAACCTCTCCTGCACCACCTGCCATCAGGGCAACGACCCGCGCGAAGAGAGCCCGCATGCCGAGCTCGCGGCGCTCGAGAAGGCCGGCTCCAAGACGCCGCTGTCCTCGACCCTGCGCAAGATGGTCAATCCCAGCGAGACCTGTCTGAAGTGCCACGGCCAGTTCCCGGCGCAGAACATGGAGCTGCCGGGCCCCTGGCACGAGATCCGCGCCGACATGGAGCCGGAAGGCACCGCCAACGGCTGCCTCACCTGTCACGAGACGATCCGCACCAGCCGGCATCAGGTGGACTATCTGAAAGCCGCGGGGATCGAAGAGGCGGCGAAGGAGAGCTCCGACGTCTGCTACGGCTGCCACGGCGGTCGCAGCTGGTATCGCATCTCCTACCCCTATCCGCGCACCCCGTGGCCGGACATGCCGGCCGACACGCCGGAATGGGCCAAGGGGCGCCCGACCGAACCGGAAGCGCGCTTCCGTCTGCAGGCCAAGTGAAGGAGAGGCGACGATGACCGAAACCATCGACCCGATGGCGGTCGGCGAGGCCGAACCGCTCACCGATACCACCATGACCACCACCGGCACGACCCGGCGCGGACTGCTCGAGATGGCGGCGGCGGTCGCCACCACCGCGCTGGTGCCGATCGCCGGGGCGACGAAGGCGGCAGCCTTCGCCTACGAGCCCTATCCGAAGGACGACGAACTCGAAACCGTCGTCACCAGCTGCGCCCACAACTGCGGCTCGCGCCACATGCTGGTGGCGCACAAGAAGGGCGACGTCATCGTCCGCCTGTCCTCCGACGACGGTCGTTATCAGAAGGACGGTCATTTCGGTAAGGACACCGAGGCCGAGCCGCAGCTGCGCGCCTGTCTGCGCGGTCGCTCCTATCGCTCCCGCCTCTATTCGGCGGAGCGCCTGCTCTACCCGATGATCCGGGTGGGCAAGCGCGGCGAGGGCAAGTTCCGTCGTGCCTCCTGGGACGAGGCGCTGACCCTCGTCGCCGAGAAGATGGTGTATCTGAAGAACACCTTCGGCCCGACGGCGATCGTCGATCAGTCCTATGCCGGCGCCTCCTACGGCGTGTTGCACAAGTCCGATCAGATCGAGGGCCTTCTCGGCCGCTTCCTCGGCATGTTCGGCTGCCGCACCTCGTCCTGGTCGGTGCCGTCCTATCAGGCGACGACCTTCTCCTCGCGCATGACCTTCGGCACCATCGAAGACGGCAACGAGGACGACACCTACGCGCACGCCAAGCTGATCATCATGTGGGGCTGGAACCCGGCCTACACGTTCCACGGCGGCAACACGTTCTACTACATGCGCATGGCCAAGCAGCGCGGCTGCAAGTTCGTGGTCATCGATCCGCAGTATACCGACTCGGCCTCGACCTACGACGCCTGGTGGATCCCGATCCGGCCGAACACCGATGCGGCGATGATGGCCGGCATGGCCCATGTCATCTTCACCGAGAAGCTCCACGACCAGGCCTTCATCGACAAGTTCACGCAAGGCATCGATGCCGGCACGATGCCGGACTGGGCCAAGGACAAGGAGAACTTCAAGGACTACATCCTCGGAAAATACGACAAGACGCCGAAGACCCCGCAGTGGGCCGAGAAGATCTGCGGCGTGAAGGCCGAGGACATCATCAAGCTGGCCCGCATGTACGCCGGCACCAAGCCGGCGGCGCTGAAGGCGTCGTGGGCGCCGGGCCGCAACGCCTATGGTGAGCAGTACAACCGCATGGCCGCGGCGTTGCAGGCGATGACCGGCAACATCGGCGTCCTCGGCGGCTGCGCCGAAGGCGTCGGCAAGGGCTGGCACGCCGAAGGCGTCGCCTACCCCTACGACCAGTTCTCCAACGTCTGGTACGCCTCGATCAAGTCGGATCGCTGGGCCCACATCGTGCTGAACTATCCGAACGTCAAGCGCGAGGAAGTGGGGCTCTGGCCGCGCAACGACCAACTCGACGGGGTGATCCCCAACATCAAGGCGATCTTCTGGCAGGGGTCGGACTGGTTCAACCAGCTGACCAACATCAACAAGGAGATCGAGGCGATCAAGAAGCTCGAGCTGGTGGTGTGTATGGACAGTACCATCACCCCGTCGGGCCTGTGGGCCGACGTGCTCCTGCCGATCGCCACTCACTTCGAGCGGCACGACGTGGCGTTGCCCTGGTACAAGGGCCACTACTACATCCACCGTCCGAAGGTGATCGAGCCGCTCGGTGAATCGAAGACCGACCTCCAGGTCTTCACCGAACTCGCCTGGCGCCTCGGCTTCGGCCCGGCCTACAACCCGAAGGCCAGCCGCGCCTACTTCTTCGAAAACGATACGGTCGACGAGGCTTACCTACGCGAGTGGTGGGAAGGCAAGGTGATGCACCATCAGGGCGTCACCATGAGCTGGGACGAATTCAAGAAGCGCGGCGTCTACAAGTTCGTCTTCGACAAGCCGCAGATCGCCTTCCGCGATCAGATCGAGAAGGGCGTGCCGTTCCAGACGCCGTCCGGCAAGATCGAGATCTTCTCGACCACGCTCGCCAAGATCACCGACTGGAAGAAGACCCAGTACGGCACCGAGATCCCCGCGATCCCGAAATGGATCGAGCCGTGGGAGAGCCTCATCTCGCCGAAGACCAAGGAACACCCGTTCCATCTGGTCAGCCCGCATCCGCGTTGGCGCACCCACTCGATCTTCAACAACATCGCGTGGCTGCGTGAGACCTACGAGCAGGAGGTGACGATCAACGCGTCGGACGCCAAGAAGCTCGGCATCCAGACCGGCGATACGGTCGAGGTGTACAACGCCCGCGGCAAGTGCGTCGTTCCGGCCTACGTGACGGAGCGCTGCATGCCCGGGGTCCTGGTGCTGCACGAGGGCGCCTGGATGGATCTCGACGAGAACGGCGTCGACCGGTCCGGCAATCCGGACTTCCTGACGCTCGACGAGCCGAGCCCGGCCGGTGCCTTCGCCTACAACACCGTGCTGTGCAGCATCCGCAAGTCGGAGCTCGTCCACAAACCCGGTTGGGACAGGCTCGCGGTTTCGCGCAGCGCCGTCTTCCGCCGCGATCAGTGACGGGAGGGGGACATGGATCAGCAGACCAAACAGGCCATCAAGGACGCGGCCGCCAAGAAGAAGCGCGAGCACTACACGCCGGTCGTCCCGGATATGCAGCTCGGCTTCATCCACAACAACGTCGATTGCATCGGTTGCCGCGCCTGCGAAATCGCCTGCAAAGACAAGAACGGCCTTCCCCCGGGGCCGCGCTTCCGTCGGGTGGCCTATGTCGAAGGTGGGACTTTCCCCGAGGTCTACGCCTACAAGGTCAACATGTCGTGCAACCACTGCGCGGAGCCGGCATGCCTTCCCACCTGCCCGACGGGAGCGATCTTCAAGCGCAAGGCCGACGGCATCGTCGACATCGACTCGACGCTGTGTATCGGCTGCCGGCGGTGTGAGGCGGCCTGCCCCTTCGGCGCGCCGCAGTTCATCCCGGAGCGCAACGTCGTCGCCAAGTGCAACCTGTGCGTCGACGAGATCGAGGCCGGACGCAAGCCGTATTGCGTCATGGCCTGCATGATGCGCGTACTCGACGTGGGTCCCATCGACAAGATCGCCGACGGCACCTACGAAACCAAGGCGCGGGGACCGGCCGACAAGATCGTGCGGCAGGTCAAGACGATGTCGGATCCGGAGTTGACCAACCCCTCGATCCGCTTCGTTCCCCACTCGAAGGGCGAGGTCTGATGAGCGGCATCGCCGACGAGGTGGTCGGGTTCACGCAGGAGCAACGGCGGGGATACGCGGAGGATCTGCGTATCCTGGCACTGCTCCACGCCCGTGAACCGACGGCGGACCTGATCGCGTCTTTGCGGTCCGGGTCGGTCGAGCGTATGTTCTCGCTGCCCCTCACCGGGGAGCAGGAACGCGAAGCGCTCGACTTCTTCCGCACCGCGTTGACCGAGAACGTCACGCGGACGGATCGGGCGGGTCTCGACGAGTTGGCGGCCGACCACGCCGCCATCTACCTCAACCACACGCATCGAGTGAGCCCGTCGGAGAGCCCCTGGACCGATCCGGAGGGTCTGACGTCGCAGCAGCCGATGTTCGACGTCCGCGACTGGTATCGCCACTGGGGGATGGAGACGCCCAACTGGCGGGAGCGTCCGGACGACCATCTCGTGGTGCAACTCGAGTTCGTCGCGCATCTGCTCGACCAGGTCGGCAGCGAGGCCGCGCTGATCGATGCGGCGCGGTTCCTGGATCGCCATCTGTTGCGTTGGTACGGCTCCTTCGCCGACGGCGTTTCACGGCGCTGTTGGACGGCCTACTGGGCTGCCGTCGCCAATGTGACGGCGGTCCATCTCGAGTCCTTGCGCGAACGCCTGGGACGGCTGCCCGGTTGCGAACGAGTGGAATACGAGAGCATCGAGGCGGAGAAGCAGCGCCGCCGCGACACCACCATCGCCGAGACCTGTGCCTCGGCGGGAGCCTTCGCGCCGGGCGCCGGTCCGACGTTGTGAGGAGACGGTGAAGGTCACAGGGTCGCAGGAGGTCGTCATAGGCCGGCGAGAACACATGGGATCGTGCCGCCCCTCCGGAGTGTCCTTCGGGGGTGGTCGGCCGATTCGCGTCTCCGGTCGCCGATGCGGCGAGACGAGTACGACCGGGGGGAGGGGGATCGACCTCGTCCGCCCCGCCGGCGCGGCCGGGAGGATCGGCCGATGATCATCCGTATGCTCGACTGTCTCAGATGCAGTCTGGCGGCGCGGCTGGCGGTGACGCTGGTGGCGCAGCTGGTGGTCGTCTCGGCCGTCTTCCTCGGCGGCTTCGTCTTCCTCTATCGCTCCAGCCTCCAGTACGAGCGAACCCAGGCGGCCGAGAAGGTCGGGCAGTTGCTCCAGGCCAGCCTCGAGAACGCGATGCTGAAGCGCGACATCGACGGCCTGCGCGAGATCGTCGACCATCTCGGCGGGCTCGACGACATCGTCTCGGTGATGATCCTCGATCCCAAGGGAGAGGTGCGCTTCTCCTCGCGGTCGGGTCGTTTCGGCTCGCACTTCGACCTGGCGAGCGGCGAGCTCTGCCCCGATTGCGTCGGCAAGGAGAAGGGTGGCGTCGGCGGCGCCGCCTTCATGCAGGACGGGACGCGCGAGATCCTGCGATCGGTCAAGCCGGTTTCCAACAAGCCGGAATGCGGCCAGTGCCACGGCCCGGTCTCGGAACATCCGGTCAACGGCATCCTGGTGATCGACCATGCCGCCGAGGGCCTGCGCCGCGAGGCGGCGCGCAGCGCGGCGCTCTTCGCCGGGTCGGGCGGCATCGTGCTGCTTTCGGTGGTGTTCTTCACCTGGTTGACCCTGCGGCGCAGCGTGACCGGGCCGGTGGCTCGGCTCGCCGCCGTCGCCCGGGCGCTCGAGGCCGGTGACCTGAAGGCGCGCGTGGGCGCGACCGGTGTCGACGAGATCGGCGAACTCGGCCGCAGCATCGACCGGATGGCCGACCGGCTGGTCTCCACCCTCGCCGACGTCCAGGAGCGGGAGGACTTCCTCCAGGCGGTGCTCGATGCGGTGCCGGACGGCATCCGGGTGATCGACGAGGATTTCCGGGTGATCCGCGCCAATCGCGCCTACTGCACCCACACCAACCTGACGCCGGAGAAGGTGGTGGGCCACCGCTGCTACGCTCTCAGTCACGGACGGACCGAGCCCTGCATACCGACGCTGGTCACCTGTCCGCTGGTCGAACTCCAGGAGCCGGGGGCGAGCGTCAAGTTCCACGATCGCTATCTGTGCGGGGAGGACGACGAGGTCGCGGTCGAGGTGGCGGCCGCCGCACTGACGCTCGCCGATCACCAGGGCACGCGCCGCGTCGTGGTCGAGGCGATCCGCGATCTCGAAGCGATGGCCAAGGTGTCGCACGAGCAGAAGCTGTCGGAGATCGATCAATTGGCCACCGGCGTGGCGCACGAGATCCGCAATCCGCTCTCCTCGATCGGCCTCGGTCTCCGGGCGGCGCTCGCCGACATCGAGAGTGGCGAAACGCATGAGGCGTCGGCGGCTCTGCGCCTGATCGAGCCCGAGATCGAGCGCTGCCTCGGCATCGCCTCGTCGCTGCTGAAACTGTCGGCCCCGACCGGCTCGCACCTCGATCTGGTGATCCTCGACGAGATGATCCGCGAGGTCGTGGCTCTTCTCGGCTACGAGGCCGAGAACCGCAGGGTGACGATCGACCTGAAGCTCGAAGAGAATCTACGGGTCATCGCATCCGACAGCGAAATGCGCATGGTCTTCATCAATCTCGCCCAGAATGCCTTGCACGCCATGCCCGACGGCGGTGTATTGGACATCACGGCCCATCGCGACGGGGCGACCATCGTGGCGGAAGTCGGCGACACCGGCGTCGGGATCAGATCGGAAGACCTCGACCGGATCTTCATGCCGTTCTGGAGCCACCGCGCCGACGGCGTGCGGGGAACCGGGCTCGGACTGGCGATCTGCCGCACCATCGTTCGCCGTGTCGGTGGCTCGCTCACCGTCGCCAGCACGGTCGGACAGGGATCTCGTTTCACCTTGAGAATGCCGGATGCAGATCATCGACAGGCCGACTGAGGCCGACCTGGCCACGCCGATCGCCGACCGCCGCAAGATGGTGCTGGTGATCGAGGACGACGCGACCCTCAACCGGTTGCTGGTGCGCCAGCTGACCCAGGCGGGCTATGTCGCTCGCGGCGTCCTGCGTTGGAAGGACGCGCAGAAGGTGTTGGGCGAGGAGGAGCCGGCGCTGGCGCTGCTCGACATGCGCCTGCCCGATGCCGACGGCCTCGACGCGGTGCCGCAGTTGAAGGAAGTCTGTCCGGTGGTGGTGCTCACCGCCTACGGCGCGGTCGAACACGCGGTCAAGGCGCTGAAGGCGGGAGCGACCGACTATCTCGTCAAGCCGGTGCGCGGCGAGGAACTGGAGCTGGCGATCGGCCGAGCGCTGGAGCGGGCGTCGCTGCAGCGCGACGGTCTGTTCTGGAAGGACCGGGCGCAGTCGATCGAAGGCGGTATCCGGATGATCGGCGCCAGCGCCGCCTTCCGCCGCGCCACCGATCTCGTCGACATGGTGGCGCCGACCGACCAGACCGTGCTGGTTCTCGGCGAGAGCGGCGTCGGCAAGGAGCTCTTCGCCCGCGCCATCCACGACGCCTCGTCGCGGGCGGCTTCGAAATTCGTGGCGATCGACTGCTCGACGCTGCAGGCCAACCTTTTCGAATCCGAACTCTTCGGCCACGAACGCGGCTCCTTCACCGGCGCCGACCGGCGCAAGGACGGTCTGGTCGAGGTCGCCGACGGCGGCACCGTCTTCCTCGACGAGATCGGCGAGGTCAGCGCGACGATCCAGGCCAAACTGCTGCGCATCCTGGAGACCGGGATGTTCCGCCGTCTCGGTGGCACCAAGGATCTGCACGCCGACGTCCGCTTCGTCGCCGCCACCAACCGCGACCTGCAGGAGATGGTGCGCGCCGGAACCTTCCGGGCCGACCTCTACTATCGCCTGTCGCGGTTCGTCGTCGAAGTGCCGCCGCTGCGCGAGCGCGGCGAGGACATCATCGCCATCGCCGACGCCTTCGTCGCCGGTCGCGCATTTCGCCGCAACGTACCGAAACGGCTCGGCATGGAGGCCAAGAAGGCGCTCGTCGCCTACCGTTGGCCGGGCAACGTGCGCGAGCTGAAGAACGTCGTCGAGCGCGCCGTGCTGCTCTCCGGCGACCGGGAGACGATCGGCGTCGCCGAGCTCGGATTGACGGCGGACCCGATGCGGGCGCCGGAGGCGAAGTCCTTCCGCCTCGAATTCGACGCACCGCCGACGCTCGAGGAGATCGAGCGGGAATATCTCACGCGTCTGGCGACGCGCACCGACCTCAGCCGCGCCGAAATGGCTGCGACGCTAGGCATCTCCGAGCGCAACACCTACCGGCTGCTCGCCAAGCACAAGCTTCGATGACGCTCGCAGGTGGTGGTGATCGGTGATCGACGGAGAGCGCGGCACAGGCCGACGCCGCGCTGCGACCGCGTGAGTCTCGCGTGACGGCGACCCATCCCGAAGCGGTTCGCCGCCGCAGCGTCCACCGGATCTTCGACCGGAACGCGGGAGCCGACCGCCGACGCCTCGATTCGGCGCGCCGTTTCATGTCGTTCGATGGTTCCGGGAGATCGTGGCGCGCCCTACGGAAACGCCAAGGTCCAACGATTTCATGCCGTTGTGGCCTGCTAACCGGGGGGAGGGCGGACATTGGCGGAAAAGGGTTTTTTGCCTCTGTCTGCTAACCGTTCCACGCGCTTTCGAGCCCCGATCGGGGGTATGAAAGCGAACGCCCTCGGCGGGACAACCGAGGGCGTTCAATGCGTAGACCAGAAGAACGAAGGTCGATGCTCTGTCGAACAGGAGCACTCTACCTTCGTTTCGGAACCGAAACAAGGTGCGTGATGCCCGGCGCGTGGTTGAACAGCCCGAAGGCCAAGGCCCGGTTCGAAACCGAGGCGAAGAAGCGTTCGCTTGCGGATCGCATCATGGATCTCGTCGACGCCGAGATCGCCGCCACCCCCTACGTCTACTCGCACCTGATCGGGGCCGAAGAACCCCTTCGGTGGGCGGCGAAGCCGCTGAGCTGGTACGCGACCCAACTCGGGGTGAGCGCCGATACTGTCGGCGACACGATCGGGCGACAGGCGGGCGGGGCAGCGCCCTTCATGAAGCACGTGGTGAAGCCCAAGGGGGAGCCGCGCGTCACGCTTCTCCGCCCCGGCGATCCGTCCGCCGACAAGATCCCCGAGGGGTACGCCAACGCCATGAAGGCGTACTACCTAAAAGCGACGAGCGAAAAGACGGTCTCCCGTGACGAGTACGGCCAGCTCGTCGGCCTCGCCGAGGCGTGGGGGCACAAGGCCCCCCAGGTGTTCGCCACCATCTGCACCCATTGGCTCGAATACGCCCACGTGATGCATACCTTCATCGACATCGCGAAGGCAGAGGCGGAGGAGCAAGGTGTCGAACTCGACGTCTACCATTTGACGCTCTCTCGACCTCGGATCGGCGTCATGCGTCTGGTGCCGTGGGTCGGCAGTGAGTTCTACAACCTAAAACTTCAAGAAGCAGGAAAGGCCGACCACAAGGGGCAGGATCTCGCCCATTCGAGGTAGCTCTTGCAGGAAGAAAGTGGGGTGCCCTTAATATATATTATATAATTGGTATTAGAGGAATTATGAAAGAAACAGTCTTCAATATCCATATTGTTAGAACAGGAAGAAAGTGGGGTGGATATAGAAGACGGCTCCGCCCCCTCGACCTCCGGTCTCGGGAGGACGTAGCCAGAGGCTTTGGTCCCCTCTTTCTCTCTCGGGAGAAGGATAAACCTCTTACCTCGGAAATGACGGAAGTCTCTCGCGCACATGCGCACACGCCCGAGCGCACACGAACGCGCATGCGCGCGACCCTCTCGACTTCGGCGGTTCAGAAACGTGCCACGAGCGCGACAGTCGATTGACGATCTCACTCGGTAGACTATGATGACGATGCTTGGTCGTCCCCCCATCGGGCTAGAGTGACACCAGAGCGGTAGGTCCTCCGCAGCAACAACGTTTGCGGCGGGACCATGTTCAAACTCTTCAATCGCCAGACCAAGACCGATACTTCGATCGCCGAGACCAAGGCGACGACTTCGACGCTCGCCTCGCCCCAGCCGTGGCTGTTCGATCTCTTCGACGCGGCCCCCGCATCGTCTGGCGAACTGATCTCCCCCCGCAACGCTGAGCGCGTCCCGGCCGTACGGCGGGCCGTGGGAGCCCTCGCCGAGGGCGTCAGCGGCCTGCCTTGCGTCGTCTACCAGACGGGCGTCAGCGGGGCCGTGAGCGCGATCACGGACCATCCGCTTTCCGACCTTCTCGGCATCACCGCGAACGACTGGACCCCGGCCGCCGCGTTCTACGAACAGATGACGCGGGACGCGGTTTTGACGGGCAACGCCCACGCTTGGATCGCCCGCAACGGCGACGGCGAGCCGGTCGAACTCACCCGGCTCCGGCCCGGCGACATGACGTGCGACGCGGATGTGAACCCGCTCGACCCGCCGATCTACCGCCTTCAAGGGATGGTGGTCGATCGTTCGAACGTCCTGCACATCCGAGCCCCGAGCCTGGACGGCGTGTCCGGTGTTTCGCCCGTCGTCGCCTGTCGCGAGGCGCTCGGCCTTGCCCTGGCGATCGAGAAGCACGTCGCCCGCCTGTTCGGCCGTGGGGCTCGGCCCAGCGGCATCTTGTCGTTCCCCGGACGGCTGGGAGCCGAAGTCGCCGCTCGCGTCAAGGCGAGTTGGCAGGCTGCTCATTCGGGCTCAAACAGCGGCGGAACCGCAGTTTTGGAAGAAAACGCACGGTTCGAAAGCTTGACGATGACGAGCGTAGACGCTCAGCTCCTCGAACTATGGAAGCAATCGGCGATCGAGGTCGCCCGCATCTTCGGTGTCCCGCCTCATCTGATCTTCGAACTCGACCGCGCGACGTGGGGCAATGCCGCCGCGATGGGCGAAACCTTTCTTCGCTTCGGCCTCAGCCGGTGGCTTCGGGCTTGGGAAGGCGAACTCAATCTCAAACTGATCGCCCCCGAGGATCGCCGCCGCCTGACGATCGAGTTCGACACGGACGCGCTCACCCGCACCGACCTCTCCGCCCGTGCGGACGCCTATTCGACGCTGATCTCGGCGCGCGTCCTCACGCCCAACGAGGCCCGCGCTCGTGAAGGCCTCCCGCCGAAGGACGGCGGCGACGACCTCGTGAACCCATTCACGACGTCGGCCAAGGCCCCCACGATGGGAGGACTGACCAGTGGCTGACACGACCGTTCGCCTCTTCGTCGGTGACGCCGCCCACGACCTCGCCCTGACGCCGCCCATGATCCTCGAACTCGAACGGCTCACGGGCCGCGGGATCGGCGGCATCTTCCGCCGCCTCGCCGCGAGTGAGTTCGCCTTCGCCGAAGTCACTGAGACCATCCGCCTTGGACTGGTGGGCGGCGGCATGTCGCCGGAGCGCGCCGCCGAGATCGTCGAGACCTACGTGCAGCCGCGTCCTCTCGCCGAGATCTTCCCCACGGCGCTCTCGATCATGGAAGCCGCGTGGTTCGGGGCTCCCGCGAAGGAGGCCACCGAATGACCACGACCCGCATGGGCCGCGTGAAGCGCGCGGTACTCGCCGCCTTCGAAGCCCAGCCTCGGCGCTGGTTCACCACCGCGCAACTCGCGGCCATCGCTTATCCGGGGGTCGAAATCGGGAAGCGCCACCTCGACGCGACCGACCGCGCGCTTCGCAACGTCGCGCCTACCCTCGGGCTGGTCCGGTGTCGGGTCGGAACTCCGAAAACAGGCGGATGGCACAATTCGTGGGGTGCTCGCTAATGTCGGACCACCAGCACTCGATTGCACGAGAGACCGACCACCTCGAACAGCTCGACCTCGAAGTGAAGTTCGTCACGGGCGAAGCCGGTCTCGTCGCAGGATACGCGAGCCTCTTCGGCAAGCCGGCCGACACCGTCCGCGACGTCATCGCCCCCGGTGCCTTCGCCGCCTCGATCGCCCGCCGCCTTCCCGAGATGCTTCGCGAGCACAAGGGCGACCCCATCGGCACCTGGACGGACGTGACCGAAGACGACCTCGGCTTGCGCGTCACCGGCCGCTTCGACCTCTCCACCCAGGCGGGCCGCGTCGCCCATGCCGACGTGCTCGCGGGCCGGATGGACGGCCTCTCGATCGGCTACTTCGCCAAGAAATCCGACCGCGCCGGAGACGGCGTGCGGACCCTCCGCGAGGTCGACCTCGCGGAAATCTCAATCGTGCGCCGCCCCGCGTCGAGCCGGGCTCGCATCCTCTCCGTGAAATCGATGGAGCCCAGCACCATGACCGACAATCCCACCGCGACCCCCGAGGCCGAAGACGAGGTGAAGGCCCTCGGCGACCGTCTCGCCGCGATCGAGGCCAAGGCCGCCGCGATCGAGACCAAGTCGGCCGACGCCGCCAAGATCACCCGTCGCCTCGACGAGATCGAGAAGCGTCTCGCCCGTCCGGCGATCGGCACCAAGTCGGCCGGCGATACCGAGGAAGTCGAGGTCAAGGCCGCGTTCGCCGATTACCTGCGCACCGGCCGCGCCTCCGCCGAGGTGAAGGCCCTCACGATCGAAAGCCCTGGCACCGGCGGCGTGATCGCGCCGCCCCAGGTCTCGACCTCGATCATTCAGAAGATCGCCGAGTTCTCGCCGGTGCGTCAGCTCGCCTCTTCGATCGGCCTCTCGGCTCCGCTCGTTCAGATCCCGCGTTTGGTAGACGAGGTCGAAGTGGGCGAAGTCACCGAGACCTCGACCCGTCCAGAGGGCGAACTCAGCTTCGAACAGATCGACCTCAAGCCGCACGAAATGGCCGTCATCGTGCCCATGTCGAAGACTGTGGTCGAAGACGCCGCCGTCGACCTCGTCTCGTTCGTGTCGAACCACGTCGCTCGTCGGTTCGGCATCAAGGAAGCCGGTTGGTTCGTGAAGGGCAACGGCACCTCGCAGGCCGAAGGCATTCTCACCTCGCCCGAAGTGGGAGTGACCGATAGCGCCGTCTCTGGCGGTGTGGTCGCGGACGATCTCGTCGAAATCTACTACGGCATCAAGTCGGTGTACGCCACGCGCGGCAGTTGGCTGATGAACCGCAAGACGATGGCGAGCATTCGCAAGCTGAAGGACGAAACGGGGGTCTACCTCTGGCAGCCCGCGCTTGCCGCCGGCCAGCCGCCGACCTTGCTCGGACGTCCGGTCTATGAAGCTCCCGACATGCCCGATCCGGTCGCCGGTGCGACGCCGATCGCGTTCGGCGACATCGCGAGTGGCTACCTGATCGCCGACCGCATCGCCCTGGAAATCGCCCGCGACGACCTCACCGGCTGGGGAACCGGCCTCGTGAAGATCCTCGCCCGTCGCCGTGTCGGTGGTCGCGTCGTGCTCGGCGAAGCCATCTCCAAATTGAAGATCAAGGCCTGATCGGCACCAGCTCTCGAAAGGACATCACCATGAGCATCGCCGCAACGGCCAAGAGCCGCATCTACATCGGCTCCGCCAACGCCACCATCTCCACGCTCGCCGCCTTCGAAGCCGACACCTTCACCGAGATCGGCGAAGTCGAAGACCTCGGCGAGTGGGGCGCGGAAGGAACCGAGATCACCTTCAAGTCGCTCGCGGACGGCCATGTCCGACGCCGCAAGGGCACGATCGACTCCGGCAAGGTGTCGCTCGTCTGCGCTCGTGATCCGCTCGACGCCGGCCAGATCAAGGCGCGCGCCGCCGTCGAAGACGTGCTTCCCTATGCTTTCAAGGTCGAACTCTCGGACAAGCCGAGCGCCACCGGCACGCCCACGACGTTCTACTTCCGAGCCGTCGTCATGAGCGCGAAGAACGCCTTCAAGGGGGCCGACGATCTCATGAAGACCACGTTCGAACTCGGGATCGACGGCGCGATCCTCGAAGTCGTGGCGGCGGCCTGATCATGGGACGGCTGGCGGAGGAGATCATCGTGCATCTGGCGGGCGAGGCGATCATGCTTCGCCCGTCCCTTCGTCATGCCCTCCGGCTCGAACGTCGACCCGGCAGCTTCAAGGCCGTCCTCGACGGGATCGAGGAAGGCTCGCTCACAGTGGCGGCGGAGATCATCCGCCCCCACGCCCACGACGTCACCCTCGACGCCATCTTCGCCGCCGGCCTCGCCAAGCTCCGCGAGCCCCTGACGCTCTACGTGCTCGGGTGCGCGGGGATTGATCCCGAGACCGCCCCCGCACGCCGTGCCAAGGCCAGCGGCAAGCCCCTGCCGTCCGTCCCGTTCTCCGAACACCTCGCGAGCCTCTACAGGATCGGCACCGGATGGCTGGGGTGGACGCCCGACGTCACGCTCGACGCCACACCCGCCGAGATCACCGAGGCCTATCGAGGCCGCGTCGAGATGCTGCGATCGATTTTCGGATCGTCCGAGGACGACACCCCGACCGCCGACGACCGGCCGCTCGACGACAAGATCCGCACCGTGTTCGGCACGTTCGGCACCACGAAGGTGACGCGGGAGCCGGCATGACCAGGTGCTCGACCGCATGGCCCGCCATCCTTCACGACCTCATGCGCGAGGCCGACGTCTCGGAACGTGAACTCGCGAGCCTGACCGGCCTGTCGCGCTCGACGCTCCGCCGCTTCCTCCGGGCCGAAACGTCCATGCGGGTCGACGATCTCGAACTCTGCCTCGCCATGTTCGGGGTCGAACTCGACGCCCATCCGATCCCGATCGAGGAGGCCTGACCCATGCCGATCGCCGCACCGCGCGTCTGTGGTCTCTGTGGTGGGGTTCACGCCTCGGGCATTCGTTGCTCGAAGGCGATCGCGCGCGACAAGGAACGCAAGGCGCGTCACGACGAGCAACGCCCATCGGCCCGTGAGAGAGGGTACGACGGCAAGTGGCAGCAGGCCCGCGCCGCGTTCCTCGCCAAGCACCCCAAGTGCGCCAAGTGTGGGGAACCCGCGACCGTCGTCGACCACGTCATCCCGCATCGTGGCGACAAGCGCCTCTTCTGGCAGCGGTCAAACTGGCAACCCCTGTGCGTCTCTTGCCATTCGAGCCGCAAGCAATCGGAGGAACGCCGCCGATGAACCGTACCGAGATCATGGACCACGCGACGCGGTTCATCGCCCACCGCCGTGCGAAGACGGGCGCGGCTTCCCGGCACCCCACCTACTACTTCAAGGGCGAGATGCTGACGGCCGCCGAGATCGCGAAGCGCACCGGCCTCAACAAGGCGACGATCCTCCGACGTGCCAAGGCCGGCCGTCCCCTCGATCATCCCGACAAGCGGCGCATGTCCGACGAGCAACGAATGCGTCGTGGGCTCGGACCCCGCTTCCCCGAGACCGGATGGTGACGCCATGCCCAAGCGCTACCTGTTCAGAGGCCAGCACCTGACGATCGCCGAGGCGGCCGACATGGCCGGTCTCAGCCAGAATGCCATTCGTGCCCGCATTCGGGGTAACACGATCGAGGACGTCGCCCGCCACCCTCGTGGGCGCCAGCCCGTGCGGTATCTCTTCCGCGGCGCGTGGCGCACCGTGCGAGAGATCGCAACCATCCTCGGGTGCCACCACACGACCGTCTATGAGCGTCGCAGTGGGGACAGGGTGCTCGAACCCCACGAGATCGAACTCAGCCCCCTCGACCCCAGGCCGAACGATCGGCGCGTGACCTTCAAGGGCATCACCCGCAACGTCGCCGAATGGGCACGCTTCACCGGCATCGATCGGCATATTCTCTATCAGCGCCTCGACGCGGGATGGACGATCGAACGCACCCTCACCACGCCCGTCTCCCCCAGGCGCCCGACGATCATCCTCCGCATGGTCACGGCCTTCCGTCGAGCCCGCAACGCCCACGCCATCGCGCGCATGGTCGAAGCCTTCCGTGCAATCGATTGCACGAGCCCCACCCGGGGGGTGTCCGAGACTTTCCCGAACGCCTCGGGGACCGGCGGACGGAGCCGCGTGAACGATCTGCATTGATAAAATCGATCGATCGACGGCATTCGATCGGTTTTACGAATGGATGAGGTGCCCGAACATGACCATTCTGACCGTGGAAGACGTGCGCGAGCACCTCAATCTGACCCTCACGGACGACGACGTGCTGATCGCGTCGAAGATCGCCGCCGCCGAGACGTGGGTCGCCACCTTCATCGGGTCGGCCCTGGACGATGCGACCGCCTTCCCGAACGGCACGCCGGAGCCGGTCAAGGAAGCCGTGCGCCAGCTCGTCGCCAGCCTCTACGAGAACCGGGAAGCCAACGCCGTGGGCGTGAACGTCGGGAGCCTCGATCCCGGCTTCTTCGACCTGCTCGCCCCGTATCGAACCTACGTGTTCTGAGGAGGTCGACGCATGTCCTCGCCCCAGCTCGAACGCCTCCGTCGCCGCATGAACGCCATCCCGCAGGCGGTGCGGGACGCCGTGACGCCGGCCTTGATCAAGTCGGGGGAAGAGCTGGTCGCCCGGCAACAGGCCCTCGTGCCCGTCCGCACCGGAGCCCTTCGCGACAGTATCGAGATGACCCCGCCGGGCGGGACCACGCCGCCCTATTCCCAGCCGGGAGGATCGACCACGGCCGGCCCGAACCAAGTGCTCGTGACCGCCGGCAACGAGGACGTCCGTTACCCCCATCTCGTCGAGTACGGGGTCGCTCATGCCCCGGCGCAACCGTTCTTCTGGCCAGCCTACCGCCTGACGAAGAAGCGCATCGCCAACCGGATCAAGCGTTCGATCGGCCGCGCCGTTCGGGAAGGGTGGATCAAGTGACGGAACCTTCGTTGGCACTACAGACCCTCGTGCGCGCACGGCTGATCGCCTCGCCCGACCTCGTCGCGCTGGTGCCCGCCGACCACGTGCTCGACAAGAACGACCGGCCGGAGGTGTTCCCCTGCATCCTGATCGGCGAGGGGCAGACGCTCCCCGACGAAGGCCTCGCGCGGGACCGCTTCGCCGTCACCCTCGACGTGCACGTGTGGGCGGAAGAACCCGGTCTCGCCACCGTGAAGACGATCGCTCACGCCGTGCGCCAAGCGCTGGTGCTGCCCTTCGTCATTCTCCGCTTCCACGTCGTCGACCTGCGCATCGCCTCGACGCGCTTCATGCGCGACCCGGCGGGGTACGGGCACGCCGTCGTCACCGTCGAAGCCCCGATGAAGGAGATCGTGCCGTGATCCGAGCCGGTTCCCTCGATCGGACCATCGTCATCGAACGCGTCACAACCAGCGTCACAACCGAAGGCACCCCGTCCGAGGTGTGGGCACCGGTCGCGACCATGCGAGCCCAGCTCGTGAAGCGTTCCGCCGATGACACGTCACACGACACCGGAGCCGTGACCGTCACCACCGTCACATTCCGCACCCGGTTCCTCGACGGTGTGACGCCGGCCGATCGCGTCACCTACGCCGGCCGCGCCTTCGGCATCGCCGAGGTGGTCGAACTCGGACGCCGCGAAGGGCTCGACCTCCGTTGCGTGGCGCGGGGGTGACGCATGGGCCGCATCGTCCTCCCCGCGAAGAAGAAGGTTCCCGCGCTGGCTCCGCTCGTCGTCGAGCCGATCAACCCGTTCCCGGCGATCCCCGATCCGATGGGGTACGGGCAACGGGCCGTCGACTTCCTGCGCTCGTTGAAGCATCCGAAGTCGCGGCTTCCGGGGAACCGGTTTCAGCTCGACCCGTGGCAAGAGGAGATCGTGCGGAAGATCTATGGACCGTGCGACGAGTTCGGGAACCGGATTGTCCGCAACGTCATCGTCATGCTGCCCCGCGGCAACCGGAAGACCAGCCTCGGCGCTGCCCTGTCGCTCCTCCACACCATGGGGCCGGAGGCGGTGCCGGGCGGCGAGGTGCTGTTCGCGGCATCCGACCAGAAACAGGCGAAGATCGGGTTCCGCGAGGCCGAAGGCATCATCGCGTCGGGTGACGAGAACCTGTGGCGACGGGGGCAGGCCTCCCGCCGCTTCGACGCCGCCGACACGATCAAGTTGCAGGAATACAAGAACCGCATCGCGTTCCCGAACGGCTCGTGGTTGGAGGCGATCTCCTCCGACGCGGGCACCCAGCACGGCCGCACGCCGGTGTTCGCCCTCGCCGACGAGATCCATGCGTGGAAGAAGCGCGACCTGTGGGAGGTGCTGCGCACCGGCCTCGTCAAGGTCCCGAACTCGTTGCTCGTAGTCATCACCACGGCGGGACGTGGACAAGAGAACATCGCCTTCGACGTGATCGACTACGCCCGCAAGGTGGCGCGCGGCGAGGTCGACGATCCGTCGACGTTGCCGATCCTCTACGAGGCCCCGCGCGACGCCGATTGGCAGGACGAAGCCCTGTGGCGGGCCGTCAATCCCGGCATGGCCCATGGCTATCCCGACCTCGCGGGGCTTCGTCAGCTCGCCCGCGAAGCCGCGCTCCGCCCGTCCGATCGCGAGGCCTTCCGGCAACTGCACCTGAACGTCTGGCTGGACCACTCCTCCGACCCGTTCCTCGACATGACCGTCTACGACCAGGGCTCGGACCCGATCGACCTCGACGCCCTCGAAGGCGAGCCCTGTTGGCTGGGGGTGGACCTGTCGTCGAACTCGGACCTCACGGCCGTGGTCGCCTGTTGGCGCGACCCCGACCGCGACGAGGGTTTCATCGTCCATCCGTGGTTCTTCTGCCCCCGCGACAACCTCGCCCGGAAGGCCGATCGGGACGGCGTGCCCTATCCCCGGTGGGCGGGGGAAGGCTTCATCGTCCCGACGCCGGGCAACGTCGTCGACTTCCGCGAAGTCGAGAACACCATCCGCGACCTCTGCGACCGCTTCGACGTGCGCGAGATCGCCTTCGACCCTCACCTCGCCCGCAACATGCTCGCCAACCTGTCGGAAGACGGGCTTCCGGCCGTCGAGATGCGACAGGGGTGGGTGACGATGGCCCCGGCGATCAAGGAACTCGAACGCGCCATCGTCGGCGGCAGGTTCCGCCACGGCGGGCACCCGGTGCTTCGATGGAACTTCGACAACATCGCCGTCGAGACCGACAAGGCCGGCAACAAGGCGTTCCACAAGGGGAAGTCGAAGGACCGGATCGACGGTGCGGTCGCCGCCGCCATGGCCGTTGCGCGGTGCTCGGCAGGGGATACCGGCCGCTCGATCTATTCCACCGATGAACGGGCCGGGGGATTGCTCGTCTGGTGACGAGTGCAATTGGAGTGCCCGTGCCTCGCGCACTTGCGTCTGACCTTCGCCAGTTTGCGCCGCAGCGCCGGCCCCGCATGGGCCGAAGTAGAACGTAGTCCAACGAGGCCCCCGGCCTCAATCGAAGAGACGAGGAAGGGTTAACCCATGGCGACCGAAACCGAAGGCTTGATCGTCAGCCTAGAGGCGCGGATCAATCAGTTCGAAAAGGCCTTCGCCCGCGCCTCGCGCACAGCCGACAGTCAGTTCAGTGCGGTGGAACGGCGGGCTCGCCAGTCGGCCGACCGGCTCGAAAGCCTCATGGGCTCGACCGCCCTCGGTGTGAACCGCGCCCTCGGCGCGATCGGCGCGGGGATCACCTTCGAGGGTATCCGGCGATATGCCGATGCTTGGACGGAAGCCGGGAACAAGGTGAAGGCCGCCGCCACCGCCACGGGCGTGCAGACACGATCCCTCGACGAGTTGAAGGCGGAGGCGAACGACGCCCGCACCTCCCTGGAAGCCTATGTCGACCTCTACGCCCGCTTGACCCGCGCCTCGGCGGGCGTCGCAAAGACCGAAGGCGACGTCGCCCGCGCGACGAGCATCCTCGCCAAGTCGTTCAAGGCCTCCGGTGCCACCGCCGCCGAGGCCGCGTCTGGCGCGCTCCAGGTCGGACAGGCCCTCGGCTCCGGCGTCCTCCAGGGCGACGAGTTGCGGGCGATCAAGGAGAATGCCCAGCCGATCGCGCAAGCCATCGCCGACGCCTTCGGAGTGCCGATCGGCGCGTTGAAGGCCCTCGGCGAGCAAGGCAAGCTCACCTCGGACAAGGTGTTCGCGGCGATCCTCGCCGCCGGCCCCAAGGTCGAAGCCCAGTTCGCCGCCACCACTGCGACCATCGGCGACAGTTTCACCAAGCTCGGCAACGAGCTGACCGCCTACATCGGCAAGACGGCGGAAGCGAACGGCATCTCCGCCGCCTTCCGTTCGGTGGTCGACGGCCTCGCCGGCAACATCGGGGCCGTCACCAACGCCGCCGCCGCGGCCGCCGCCGTGCTTCTCGGTGCCTACGTGCCCGGCATGATCCGGGCCGGCGTCGCCACGGCGGCGATGGTGGCGACGAACCCGTTCCTGTTGCTGGCGACCGCCGCCGGTGCCGCGGCCTATGCCGTCACGGCCTTCGGCGACCAGCTCCACCCGATCGAAGGCGACCTCGCCAACCTGCAGGACTACGCCGGGGCGGCGTGGGATGGGATCAAGGAAGGGGCGACGATCGCCGCCGACACGATCACCAACGCCTTCCGCGTCGCCGTCGACTTCATCGGCAACGCCCTCTCCGGCGTGAGCCTGTCGTGGGCGGACGTCGCCAACGTCGCCAAGTGGGTGGCGAACACCGTCGTGAACAGCTTCGCCATGGTCTATGACGTGCTGGTCGCGACCTTCACCAAGCTCCCCGCCGCCGTCGCCTCGGCGACCATCTCCGCCGTCAACGGGCTGATCTCGATTGTCGAGAATGCCCTGAACGGCATCGTCGAGCTGGTCAACATGACCGTCGACGCCTTGAACAGCGTCGGGTCGAAGGTGGGTGTCGAGCTGGGGAAGGTCGGCTCGATCGACCTCGGCAGGATCACCAACAGCTACGCCGGGGCCGGTGCGGCGGCGGGCGAAGCCTACGTCGACGCGCTCCGTCAGATGACCCGCGACCGCGTGGGCGAAGCCCTGTCGTCGATCAATGGGCAGGCCGATGCCGCCCTCGACGCGTGGCGTCGCAAGGCCAACGAGCGTGCGGCGGAGCGCAAGGCCGAAGAAGCCAAGACCAAGGCCGCCGACGCCGGCAAGGCTTCGGCTCCGATCCCCGCCGGCAAGACGATGCCGCTCGAAGTCACCAAGGGTTACACCGACCTTCAACAGCGGATCACCGCCCTACAGGCCGAAATCAGCCTTCGTCGATCGATCACCGGAAGCGTGGAACAGGTCGAAGCCGCCCTCGAACGTCAGAAGGTCGCCCAAGAGCTGGTCAACGCGGCGACCAAGGAAGGCGTCGTCATGACCGACGACGTCAAGTCCAAGATCGGCGCCCTCGCCGACGCCTACAGCCGCGCCGCGCAGGAAGCCAAGGCGCTCGCCCAGTCACAGCAGGAAGCCGCCCAGAAGGCCAAGGACCTCGAGGAAGCCGGCAAGAGCACGTTCAAGGGCTTCATCTCCGACCTCGCGCACGGCAAGAGCGCGTCCGAGGCCTTCGCCAACGCCCTCGGCAAGATCGGCGAGAAGTTCCTCGACATGGCGCTCGACCAGATGTGGGAACAGTCGTTCGGCAAGAACAACCCGATGTTCCAGCAGGCGGCGAACTTCCTCAATCCGACCGCCACGAAGCCGGCCTATGCCCCCGGCAACCCGCTGGCAGGTGTCAACTTCAACCCGGCCGGCATCACCACGCCCTCGGCGACCGTCAACGCCGGCACCGTCACCGTGACGGGTGCCATCCCCGGCGTGCCGGGTGCGCCGACCACGCCGACGAGCGCGGCCCCGGTCAACACCGTCGAAGCCGCTGCCCAGGGCAAGCCCGTCGTCGCGCCGCTCTCGCCGGCCGCGCTGCCGTCCGAGAACGCCGCTTCGCTCGCCGCTCTGTTGAAGGGCACGATCCCGGCGAACGCCTATGACAAGAGCATCCCCGCGAGCATCCGCACCAACAATCCCGGTGCCATGTGGTACGCGGCGTGGCAGAAGAAGTACGGGGTGCTGGGGAAACAGAACCTCGCGGACGGTCTCGGACAGGGCAACAACATCGGCATGTTCCCGACCCCGGAAGCCGGGGCCGCGGCGCAGTTCGAATTGCTGCAAAAGTACGGTGCCAAGGGCTGGGATCTCCGCAAGGCGATCACGACGTGGTCGGGTGGCAACTCCTCCGACCAGTACGTGGGATCGGTCGCCGGCAAGCTCGGCATGGCCCCCGACGCCAAGCTCGCCGACCTCATGGGTAACCAGGACACCGCCACGAAGCTCGCCAAGTACATGGCCGTTCAGGAGGCCGGCAAGGCCTATCCGATGTCGCAACAGCAGTGGGGCAGCGCGTGGCAGCTCTACCAGCAGCAGAACGGCAAGAGCGCCGTCGACACCACCCAGCAGCAGGCACAGGCCGCTCAGCAGGCCGCACAGGCGCAACAGCAGCTCATTCAGCAGACGAACCAGACGGGGCAGGCCTTCACCGGATTGCAGCAGCCACTACAGCAGCTCGACATGACGGCGACGGGAACCGTCCCCCAGCTCGGCACCCTCGGACAGGGCATCGGCGGGGTGGCGTCTCAGGCCATGTCGGCGATCCCCGGCCTCGGCAAGTTCGGCGGGATGCTCGGCAACCTCGTTCAGCAGCTTCTCGGAAGCCTCGGCGGCGGCGGGGGGCTGTTCAGCCTGTTCGGCTTCGCCGAGGGCGGGCACGTCTCGGGACCGGGCACCGGCACCTCCGACAGTATCCCCGCCATGCTCAGCAACGGGGAGTTCGTCGTGAACGCCAAGGCCACCGCCGCCAATCGGCCGGTGCTCGAAGCCATCAACGCCGGCAAGGCCCCCAGGTTCGCCACCGGCGGCATCGTCTCCCGGTCGGCCTTCTCGTCGACCACGAACAACAACATCAACGTGAGCGCGGCGAGCACCGGGAACGTTCGACAGGATCGCCAGTTCGCCGACATGCTCGCCGGCAAGATCGCCGCCGCCGTCAACCCGCCCGACACGTTCAGACGTTCGGACATGCAGCAGAAGGCATCGGCGGCAGCTCAGTTGCAGCTCGCGGGGGCGAGGAACAATTGAGAAAATTAGTGATCTCAGAACTTTGGTAGTCAGTAAGAAAGTGTGAAAATTCTGTCTTCACCACTGGAAAATAGTACGCACTTATCAAGAACGTCTCTCCCGAGAAGTCCGTCAATTCCTTGTGGACGAAGCAGGGTTTCAATAACAGGCAGAGCTTCAATAGAGAAAGGCGGATGAGCCGGGCTGCGAGGAACAAGCACCAGCATTACGTCGTACTGATTGCACGCATGAATGCCCCCATTTGTCGATGGGGTTTGAATATTTGCAACGCTTGTCGGCACCAATCCAAGCGGAGCAACAAGACCAGGGTCAACGCAAGTACAAGACGCACCAGTATCAATAAGGAAAGTCCCCGTTACCGGCGCGGGCAAGGTTCTTCCAGAACGCAGAAGCGCATCTCGATGTGGAACGCTTAGTGACACAACTACTTGTATCAGAAAGCCCATCGGTCCATAGCTAGAGGTTATGCTCGGCATGCAAAAGACAGGCCTCTCGAAAAATACGAAACCTGCTCAGCGGGCGCTATCCTCCGAACCAAGAATTCGCCCGGCTCGTACTTGGCGTAACCCGCGCTTAATGCGTCACCATATGTGTCGAAATAGCCCTCTATCTCCGAGCCCTTTATGAGCACGAAACGTCCGATATGCTGAAGCAGCACGGGGAGGTTCTCGTTGTAGGTTTTAACTTCTTGCTCAAGGGCACTCATGGCGTCATCTCCGCAGAGTTATCCTACGCAGCGTCGGCGCTTTGAGAGTGTGCAACGAACTGGTTAACGAGCCGTCGCCACCGGATAGATCCCGCTTCCTAGACGTGTTTGGTGTCAATTAAATGGGTTTCAGTCAACACGTTTCAATCGGAGCGAAACGGGCGCAAACGGGACGAAACGGGCGCAAACGAGACGAAGCGCATGGAAACACATGCATTTCGCCATTCCGCAATTTCGGGGTCCCCTGCGATGAAATGTCCGTGTCCGACGAAAGTTCCGGCTCTGATGACCACCCTGCGGTGTTCGTCATGGTGCCTCGGTGCCGACGCGGGGATAATCCGATATTCGTGCACTCGATGGTTAACGACGAACACTTAATTGAAGCGCGGCCGACTTGTCGGCCTCGGTAGCCGTCGAGAAGAACGCCCTCAGCTCGGCGCCGGGGGTGCCCGACCCCAATCCGTGACCAGACCGGAAGACCTTGACCCCCCATTCGGGTGGGAGAGTGCGTAGAGCCCTCTGAACGCTCCGCAACTGCCCCGCCGAGAAGCCTTCGCCATGGATCGCCGCCGCCAACTCCCGGCTGGTCACGTCCTTCCCACCGGCGGCGAGGACGGCTTCACGAATGGCGAGCATCAGCTTCCCCGGCCCTCGGCTCATTCCTTCTCAGCCTTCACTTTGAATGAGTAGTGCTTCCCATCCATTGACAATATGGCGTCAGCATATCCGTCACCGTCAACGTCTAGAACTACAATAGTAGAGTCGTCGGCGCATCTATTCGCCTCAGAACCTTCGATCTTGGACCAGTGTCTTCGCTTTAAGCGCGAGGGTTCTGATCCGAAGCTATGCTCCAAGCGGAAGACAATCTCAGAATTCAACGTTCTATTATTCTGACGTGCGGCGTCTTCGACCTTTCGGCGCAGTTCGGCCGATAGTCGGATTTTCATGTCTGGCGGGTTCTGACTCATGGGTTGAATGATTACCCGCGATGGGGGTTGACAGCAAGGGGTGTCGGGGCGCAATGATAGGGGTATTAAATAACCCTATAGAGGTGAGCATGAAGGCATTCAGCGAACTGAAAGTGCGGTTGCCCCCGGAATTGAAAGACACCCTCAAAGAACGGGCGAAGACCAACCACCGCAACATGAACGGCGAAGTCGTCGCCTTGATCGAGGCGGCGACGCGACCCACGGAAGACCAGAAGGAGAAGTGACCATGGAAGCGACCATCACCATCAAGCTCGGCAACGAGACCGCGAACCCGATCGAGATCGACCTGAACCTCGACGATCATCTCGCCAATTACATCAAGGCGCGCATGATCGCCGACGAACCCGAGATCGACGCCGATGGGCTCGACGCGGTGACGGAAGAGGCGGCGCTCGTCGACCTGATCGACAAGTGCCCTGTCTACTTCGCCGACGCTTTCACCAGCCTGTTCGAAGGCCTGATCGCCAAGAACTATGACGCGGCCGGCGCGCGGATCGAGCTTCGGGACGGCATCCGAGGCGAAACCTGCGTCGGCCTGTTCGGCACCAAGAACACCTTCGTCGTCGACGCCGATGACGCCGACCAGTTCGCCGCCGACCTCTGCGCCAAGCTCGATTGGCCGGCCGACTGCATCGATGACCTGCGCGAGACCGACGAAGGCGCGCATCATCGAACCTGAAGCCGCGTGAGCGCCTGCAATCAATGGTGAAAGGCGAACACTTAACCTGACCCGTCGTCGACCCCGGCGGCGGGTCGATCACTTCGAGGAGGCGCATCGTGCCGAGTAAACCCGCCACCATCAGCAGCCCCGACTTCAAGCGCGCGTGGAAGGCGCTCGTGAGCCTCGGGGAGAAGCCCGTCGCGGCCAAGTTCCACCCCGATGGCACGTTTCGCATTTTGACCGAGAAGTGCCTTCTCAAGAACGGCGAGAACACCGTCAACCCCAACGAGTGGGACGTGGTGTTACAATGAAGACGCCGCGCAAGCCTCCCTACGTTCACGAGTACGTCGATCGCCACGGGAAGCCGCGCCTCTACTTCAATCGCGAGGGGCAGCCTCGGGTGGCGCTCCCGCGTCCGATGTTCAGCGAAGAGTTCTGGACCGCCTACCATCGGGCCGTGAAGGCCAGCGACGAGGCCAAGGCTTCTCCCGCCACCGCCGTGGCCAGCTTGGGGGCCGGCGCGTCCCGCACGGTGCCCGGCACCATCAACGCCTTGGTCGCCGACTACTACCGCTCCGCCGGCTTCACGTCGAAGGCAGCCGCCACCCGGCGCAATTACAAGAGCGTCATCGAGCCCTTCCGGCTCGCGCACGGCGACAAGCGGGTCGCCACGATCAAGACCATCCATATCGACGCCATCCTCGGCGACATCGCCAAGCGGTCGACCGCGCAGGCCAAGAACACCCGCAAGCGGCTTTCGATGCTCATGAAGCTCGCCGTGAAGTGGGAGTATCGGCCCGACAACCCCATGCTCAACGTCGATCCTGTTCAGCACAAGTCGAAGGGCTATCGGACCTGGACCGAGGACGACATCAAGGCGTTCCGCGCCAAGTGGGGGGAGGGCACCCCCCAGCGCGTCGCTCTCGAGATCCTGCTCTACACCGGCCTACGCCGCAGCGACGCCGTGCGCCTCGGACGGCAGCACATCCAAGGCGGCTTCATCGTGATCCACACGAAGAAGAGCGGCGAGATGGTCGAGCTGAACATCCCCATCCACGACGACTTCGCCCGCCTGCTCGCCGGGATCGGGCACGAGCACCTGAACCTGATAGCGACGCGCACGGGCGTGGCGCGGTCGGAGAAGGCCTTCACGAACTGGATCATCGAAGCGGCCAAGGATGCGGGCTTGCCGCCTCACAGCTCGCCCCACGGCCTGCGCAAGGCCGCGTGCCGTCGTCTCGCCGAGGCCGGATGCAGCACCCTGGAAATCATGTCGATCACCGGCCATCGCAACATGAAGGAGATCGAGACCTACGTGCAGGCCGTGAACCAGAAGCGCCTTGCGCAATCGGCCGTCACCAAGCGCGCGACGGTGAAATGAGAACGGGCGAGCAACGGCGACCTGCTAACCTACCCCCGGAGGTAGCAGATTTCGGCTTCAAGGTGCTGATATCATTGAGCGGAAATCGTGAAGTGGCGCGCCCTACGGGAGTCGAACCCGTCTTTGCAACGTGAAAGGCTGCCGTCCTAACCGATAGACGAAGGGCGCTCACGAGGCGGCTTCATATATGGCTTCGGCGGAGGGGGCAAGCCCCGAGACGCCGTCTCGTCGACACCTTCGAGAGGGCTTCCGGGTTCGCGGCCTTACCCGGCGGCGAAGCGTGCGGCGCGACCCGCGGAGCACCTCGTGGCCGACGATCCGAGGATGAAAAGCCGTCTTCGGCGCGATAGGATCGCCGTCGAAATCCGATCGTTCCCCGAACCTTGGCGCGAATCGCGGCGATCCGCCGAGCCGCCGCCCGCAGAGACTTCGCCATGGCCGCCTTCACCCGCGTCGACGATCCCGACGACCCGCGCGTCGCCGCCTTCCGCGACGTGCGCGAGCGCGACCTCGTCGGCCGCGACGGGCTCTTCGTCGCCGAAGGCGCTGTGGTACTGGCGGTCCTGGCGGCGTCGCGACGCCACGGCGCACTCACGGTGCTCCTCGACGAGCGGCGGGTGGAGGGGCTCGCCGAGACGCTGGCGCGACTGCCGGACGAGGTCCCGGTCCTCGTCGCGTCGCGGCCGGTGATCGACGCCATCGCCGGCTTCCCGCTCCATCGCGGCATCCTGGCGCTCGGCCGGCGCGAGGCGCCGGTCGAGGCGGCGGCCCTGCTCGCCGGTCTGGGGCCGCGGGCGGTGGTGGTGGCGGCCTGCGGTATCGCCAACCACGACAACATCGGCGGCATCTTCCGCAACGCCGCCGCCTTCGGCGCCGATGCGGTGCTGCTCGACGCCGAATGTTGCGATCCCTTCTATCGCAAGGCGATCCGCGTCTCGGTCGGCCACGTGCTGAGCGTGCCGCAGGCGCGCTTGAAACGCGGCGCCGATCCGGTCGGGCTCCTGGAGCGTCACGGCTTCGAGATTCTGTCGCTGACGCCCTCGGCCACCGAGCGGCTGATCGACGTCGCCCCGCCGGCCCGCGTCGCGGTGGTCCTCGGAACGGAGGGTCCGGGGCTGCCGGCCGAGGTGCTGGCGCGCTCGCGCGCCGTATCGATCCCGATGGCGCCGGGCGTCGACAGCCTCAACGTCGCGGTGACCAGCGGCATCGTGTTGCATCACCTGACGGCGCGGCGCTGAGCCACGCGCGAGTTCGACGAGCGCCGCTCTTCGATCGAGAGCAGGCGCCACCGCCGCCGCTCACGATCTCTCGAGCCTGTGACTTCGGAAACACCTCGGAAAAAACGCGGAGGTGCCCTATGTGATCGATGGACGACATCGCCACACGAGGAGAGACCCCATGGCCTATACGATCGACCGCGTGATCACCGACGCCGATCTCGAGACCGTCGACGCACGGGTGCGCAAGGCGCTCGGCGACGCCGGTTTCGGCGTCCTGACCGAGATCGACGTCGCCGCGACGATGAAGAAGAAGCTCGGCGTCGACATGGCGCACTACCGCATTCTCGGCGCCTGCAACCCGAAGCTCGCCCATGCCGCGATCGGCCACGAGCCGCGGATCGGCGCGATGCTGCCGTGCAACGTCATCCTGAGGGCGGTGGACCGCGGCATCGAAGTGAGCGCCGTCGATCCGGTCGCCTCGATGGCGGGGATCGACAATCCCGCCCTGACCGCCATCGCCGGCAAGGTGCGCGACATCCTGGCAGACGTCGTCGCGGCGGTGTGACCGCAAGCGGAGGCGCGCGCGGCTCGGACGATCGTCCGCAGCCGTGCGCGCCGCATGTGAAGGCGGGAAAATCGGGAAGACGAGAAGGGTCTGGTGAGCCGGGCGGGGATCGAACCCGCGACCACATGATTAAAAGTCACGTGCTCTACCACTGAGCTACCGGCCCTCAGCGCGGCCGGACCATAAGGGGACGGTGGTGCGCCGGTCAAGCGGTGGTTCCGGGTCGCGACGATCGCGCGGCCGGGCCGTCCGGGACGGGCGAAAAGTCGCCGCACCCGCTTCGGGCCGTCCGCCGAGCACCGGCACTTGACGAAGCTCGAGGTTCGGCTGTCGGGAAGGTGATTTCGTCGCGAGGTGGTTTCGCGATAGGTACGGCGCGACCACCCGATCCCCCGGTCCCGCCCGAACCCCCGGTTCATTGCGGGCCGCGACGGAAGACCCGACGGAGATGCGATCCGAATGACCTCCAACGTCACCTTCCTCGGCACCTTCGCCGCCGGTGTCCTCTCCTTCGTCTCGCCCTGCGTCCTGCCCCTGGTGCCGCCCTATCTCGCCTACATCGCCGGGGCGAGCCTCGACGAACTGGAGAGTTCCGGTTTCGATCGGGCGCGGCGACGGATCTTCGGCTCGGCGCTCGCCTTCGTCGCCGGGTTCTCCACCGTCTTCGTCACCCTCGGCGCGTCGGCGTCGGTCTTCGGCCAGTTGGTGCGCGAGCACCTGAACACGCTGGCGATCGTCGCCGGCCTCGCCATCATCGTCATGGGCCTGCACTTCCTCGGCGCTTTCCGCATTCCGCTGCTGTTCCGCGAGGCACGGGTCCACGTCGACCGCAAGCCGGCGGGCGCCGTCGGTGCCTATGTCGTCGGTCTCGCCTTCGGTTTCGGCTGGACGCCGTGCATCGGGCCGGTGCTGGCGGCGATCCTCGGCGTCGCCGCGAGCCGCGACACGGTGGGGCAGGGCGCGCTGCTGCTCGCCATCTACGCCGCCGGCCTCGGCGTGCCGTTCCTGGCGGCCGCGGCCTTCTCGCAGCCGTTCCTGCGGCTGATGAGCCGCTTCCGCGCCCACATGCCGTTGGTCGAAAAGATCACCGGCGGTCTCCTCGTCCTCACCGGCATCGCCTTCCTCACCGGCGGCATCGAGCGGCTGTCGTTCTGGCTGATCGAGACCTTCCCGATCCTCTCCGCCGTCGGCTGACACCATCGATCATCGAAAAGGACCGATGGCATTCCTGACGCGAATTTCTCATGCCTCTGACGCAAGTGAGAAATTCGCGTGTCTTCGAAGGCCGGGCGCGTCGGCACCTTCCGGCCTTCGGTATTGATACGCCCCGGGTCCACCCGTGACGGCGACCGGCGGGGCGAACCGTCGTCCTCGCTTCTCGTTCCCGTGAGAACCGCGCGCCTCAGCGCAGGCCGCCGATCGGCTGGCCGGAATAGGTGGTGACGGCGCAGGGGGCGCCGCCCGCCTTGAGGCGCAGGCACGCTTTGGCGGCCTCGGTCGGATCGGCGAAGGGGCCGGCGAGCAGGCGCGCCTCCATCCCCGTATCGGTCTCGCGCAGGCGGGCGAGCGGCTCCAGCGCCTTGGCGAGCTCGGCGTTGCGGCCGGCGGTGTCGGACCAGGCGCGCCGCAGCGAGGCGAGCGTACGGAAACCGCCGAGATCGATCGCCGAAGCCGGTACCGTCGCCGCCGGTTTCACCGCCGGCGTGTCGGTCGGCGCGGTCGAGACGACTCGTACCGTTCGCGCGGGCTGGACCTCGGTCCGGGGCGCGGCGGCAGCCTCCACGGGCTTCGGCTCGGTCTCGGCCGAACTCGCATCCTTCGCTCGATGGTCGTCCGGCGTCTCCACCCCCGGTGCCGCTTCCGCCTTGGCAGCAGCCTCCGCCTTGGGTGCCGCCTCCACTTTGGGTGACGGTTCCGCCTTGATCGCCGGCAGCGCCGCCGTGTCGCCGCGGGCGGGCGAACGCGGCGCCCTGGGCACGGCGCCGGTGGTCGCCGGTCCGTCGACGTCGTAGCCGCTTGCCGGTGGCCCGAGACGCGCGTCGAGCGCCGGCCGCGGCAGCGGTGTCGGTAGGCGTTCCGCCTTCTGCGGTTCGCTGGCCGCGGTGATCGTCGGTCCGCCGGAGGCGCCGGTCGGCGTGCCGGCGACGGCGGGCGACGTCGCGGCGTCCACCGGCCCCCGAACCGACGAGATCCGCTCCTCGATGCCGTCGAGCCGGCGCGAAACGCCGTCACCCGCCATACCGATCTGTTGGATGCGGCGCCGGATCTCGGCGATCTCGGCGCGCAGCCGGTCCAGATCGCGCGACGTCGCCACCGTCTCGTGTCCGGCGAGCGGCATGGGCGCGACGCGGCCGAGCCCGATGGTGCGAGACGGCAGGACCGAAGTCGTCGCGCCGTCGGTGGCGGCGATCGATCCGGTGATCTCGCTCGGGTCGGGCTGACCGATTTCGGTGCGGGCGAGTGCCCCTGGGGCAGGGCGGGACGGGGCGTACTGCCACGATGCGAAGGCGAGAACGAATGTGACGACCGCGCCGAAGCCCCAGCCGAGCACGGCCAGTCCGCCGCCGCTCGCTTCCTCCTCGATCCATTCGCCGATGTCGCCGTTTCGCTCCACCACGACCGTGTTCGCCCGTCTTCTGTCGAATCGCGGTGACGAGGATAGCATTTCCACGCTAGACCCACCGCCGTTCGCCGGTGATGCGGTGAAACCAAAAGGAAACGCCGATCGGCTATTCCTGGGGCGGTAGATCGAAGACGGAGAGGTCCATCCATGACCGAGAGGTCGTCGCTCGGAATCGTGCTCGCCGCGGGCGAGGGAACGCGGATGCGCTCCGCCATGCCGAAGGTCCTGCACGAGGTCGGAGGTCGGCCGATGGTCGTCCATGCCATGGCGACGGCGCGCGAGGCCGGGATCGCCCGTCTGGCGCTGGTCGTCGGGCCGAACATGGCGGCGGTGGAAAAGGCGGTCTCGGCCGCCGGAGCCGACGCGATCGTCCATCAGGTCGAGCGGCTCGGCACCGCGCACGCCGTGCTGCGGGCGCGCGCCGCGATCGAGGAGGGCGCCGACGACATCGTCGTGCTCTACGGCGACACGCCGCTCGTCCGGCCGCAGACGGTGGCGGACGTACGCGCCAAACTGGCGCAGGGCGCCGATCTGGTGGTCCTCGGCTTCCGCACGCCCCATCCCGCCGGCTACGGCCGGCTGATCGAGGTCGACGGCCGTCTCGTCGCCATCCGCGAGGAGAAGGACGCCACCGACGCCGAGCGCGCCGTGACCTTCTGCAACTCCGGCATCATGGCCTTCCGCGGTGGCGTCGTGCTGTCGCTGCTCGACGCCATCGGCAACACCAACGCCAAGGGCGAGTACTACCTCACCGACGCGGTCGAGATCGCCCACGCCCGCGGCCTCACCGTGGTGGCGGTCGAGGGGGCGGAGGACGAGTTCCTCGGCGCCAACGACCGGGCGCAGCTCGCCGCCTGCGAAGCGATCTTCCAGAAGCGCCGGCGCGCCGAGATGCTGGCGAACGGAGTGACGCTGGTCGCCCCGGAGACCGTGTTCTTCTCCGCCGACACCGACATCGCCGCCGACGTGACGGTCGAGCCGAACGTCGTCTTCGGCGCCGGCGTCGTCGTGGCGACCGGCGCCCGCATCCGCGCCTTCTCGCATCTCGAGGGCGCGCGGGTGGGCGAGGGGGCGACGGTCGGCCCCTACGCGCGGCTCCGGCCCGGCGCCGACCTCGGCCGCGAGGTCCACATCGGCAACTTCGTCGAGATCAAGAACGGCCGCATCGAAGACGGCGCCAAGGTCAATCACCTGACCTACATCGGCGACGCCCGGGTGGGTGCCAAGGCCAACATCGGCGCCGGCACCATCACCTGCAACTACGACGGCTACTTCAAGCATCACACCGACATCGGCGCCGGCGCCTTCGTCGGCTCGAACTCGTCGCTGGTGGCGCCGGTGAAGATCGGCGACGGCGCCTACATCGGCTCGGGCAGCGTGATCACCCAGGACGTGCCGGCGGACGCTCTGGCGGTGGCGCGGGAGCGACAGATGACGCGCGAACGTTGGGCGGCGGCCTACCGGACGCGCATGGCGCGCGCCAAGGCGGCCAAGTGATCGGCCGGGTCGCGCGGGACCACGTCACAAAGCGACACACGATGTGATTTCGGGTCGGTGCGACGGGCGGGATAGAAGTTCTCGGAACATCAACGGCTAAGGGTTCGTCCTCCATGTGTGGCATCATCGGCATCGTCGGGCGTGAACCGGTCGCGGGTCATCTGGTGGAATCGCTGAAGCGGCTCGAGTACCGCGGTTACGATTCGGCCGGCGTGGCGACGCTCGAGTCCGACGGGGGCCTGACCCGGCGTCGCGCCGAGGGCAAGCTGCGCAACCTCGAGGCGCGCCTCGCCAAGGAGCCGCTCGCCGGCCTCATCGGCATCGGTCACACCCGCTGGGCGACGCACGGCGCGCCGACCGAGGGCAACGCCCACCCGCATGCGACGGCCCGCGTCGCGGTGGTGCACAACGGCATCATCGAGAACTTCCGTGAGCTCAAGGACGAACTCGTCGCGGCCGGTCAGGTGTTCGAGTCGGAGACCGACACCGAGGTGGTGGCCCAACTCGTCCATCATCACCTCGCGGCGGGCAAGTCGCCCGAAGAGGCCGTCGCGGCGTCGCTGAAGCGGCTGTCGGGGGCCTTCGCGCTCGCCTTCCTCTTCCCCGGCGAGGACGATCTCATCATCGGCGCTCGCCGCGGTAGCCCGCTGGCGGTGGGTTGGGGCGACGGCGAGATGTATCTCGGCTCCGACGCCATCGCGCTCGCCCCCTTCACCGACCGCATCACCTATCTCGAAGAGGGCGACTGGGTGGTGATCCACCGCTCGGGCGCCGAGATCCACGACGAGGCCGACGCCGTCGTCCATCGGCCGGTCGTCGTCGTCTCGGCCTCGGCCTTCCAGGTCGACCGCGGCAACTATCGCCACTTCATGGCCAAGGAGATCCACGAGCAGCCCGAGGTGATCGGCCACACGCTGGCGCATTATCTCGATCTCGGCGCCGAGAAGATCCGCCTGCCGATCGAACCGCCCTTCGACTGGACGAAGCTCGATCGCCTGACCATCGTCGCCTGCGGCACCGCCTACTACGCCGGTCTGACGGCGAAGTACTGGTTCGAGCGCTTCGCCCGGCTGCCGGTGGAGATCGACGTCGCCTCGGAGTTCCGCTATCGCGAACCGCCGTTGATGGCCAACGGCTTGGCGCTGTTCGTGTCGCAGTCGGGCGAGACCGCCGACACGCTCGCCTCGCTGCGCTACTGCAAGGCCCACGGCCAGCACACCGCCGCCGTGGTCAACGTGCCGACCTCGACCATCGCGCGCGAATCCGACGTGATCTTCCCGACGCTCGCCGGCCCGGAGATCGGCGTCGCTTCGACCAAGGCCTTCACCTGCCAGTTGGCGGTGTTGGCGTCGCTGGCGATCGCAGCCGGCAAGGCGCGCGGCATCCTCGCCGACGGCGACGAGAAGACGTTGGTACGTGCCCTCGGCGACCTGCCGGGGCTGGTGTCGCGGGCGCTCCGCCTCGAGCCCAGGGTCGAGCGGCTCTCCCGCCAGATCGCCAAGGCCAAGGACGTCATCTATCTCGGCCGAGGCTCCAGCTTCCCGCTGGCGCTCGAAGGCGCGTTGAAGCTCAAGGAGATCTCCTACATCCACGCCGAGGGCTATGCGGCGGGCGAGCTAAAGCACGGGCCGATCGCGCTGATCGACGAGACCCTCCCGGTCATCGTCATCGCGCCTTACGACCGCATCTTCGAGAAGACCGTCTCCAACATGCAGGAGGTGGCGGCGCGTGGCGGTCGGATCATTCTGATCACCGACGAGAAGGGTGCGGCGGAGGCCTCGGTGCCGACGCTCGAGACGATCGTCCTGCCCGACATGCCGGCGACGATCACGCCGCTCGTCTATGCGATCCCGGTGCAGATGCTCGCCTATCACACCGCGGTGTTCATGGGCACCGACGTCGACCAGCCGCGCAACCTCGCCAAGTCCGTCACGGTGGAGTGACGGGCCCGCGGACGTGACGACCCGGCGCCACCGCCGTCATGACGGACGAATCGAAGAAGGCGATTGGAGGAACCTCCGATCGCCTTCTTCAGTTTCGGGCGATGATGCCGACGTGATCAGGCGGCGGAAGCCTTCGCGTCGCGGCGGCGCGGCGCGTTCGGGTCGATCCAGCGCTTGAGCTTCTTGGCGATCATGTTGCGCGCCAACATGAGGCGCAGCATGGCCGAGCCGTGCGGCCCGAATTCCTCGGCGACCAGCCACAGCGGCTCCGGGGTCACGCCGAAATCGAACTTGTAGGCTTCCGAACCGATGGTGAAGTCGAACTCGGCGAGGCCGAGATCGATCGCCCAGGCGATGGCGTCCTCGATCACCAGGAGGCCCGGCGACCAGTTCTTGAAGCGCTCTTCGTGGCCGATGGCGAGCAGGCGGAAGGCGGACGGCTCGACCAGACCGAAGCCGGCGCTGATCGGTTCGCCGTCGAGGGCGAGCCACATCACCCGGGCCGGATCGCCGGCACGCACCAGCCGACGATAGAAATCGTCGACGTCCGCGCGGGTGCCGTAGCGTTCGCGGCGCCAGGCGAGGAGGCGCTCGAGCGGCGCGAGAGCGGCCTCTCCCGTCGCCACGGTGAAGACGAGGTCACCCTTGCGGGAGAGCTTGCGCCGCTTGCGGGTGAGCGAGCGGACCGAGGTCTGCGAGAAGCGGGTGTCGCGCAGCGTCGCGTAGTCGGCGTCGAGATGCAGCGGGTGGCGGACGACGTGGGAGCGGCGCAGTCCCGGCAGGTCCATCAGCGGTTCGGCCCGTTCGCCGATGGCGGCGGGGAGTTTGTCGATCATCAGGAAGGCGGCGTCGTCGGGCAGGGCCGCGACGATGCGGGTCCAGATCGAGCGCATCTCGACCGGTGAAGGGTGGAAATCGGGGGCGGTGAACGAGGCGTTGTAGTCGCACACCCCGTGATCGAGCGGCGCCCAGTAGGCGGCGGCGCCGAAGGTGTCGAGGGTCAGCGGCAGGGCGAAGAGCGGGCGGTCGGTCTCGGCACAGTCGACCATCGCGAGGATGGTTTCATTTTCGGCGCGTTCGCTACCAGCGAGCCAGCAACAGGTCCAGGCCGGGTGTTGAAAAGCGGTGGGACGCATCGCGTCGGGCAGGGCGGCGAGCGCCTCCCGCACGGCTTCGCAGCCGGTCACCACGCGGACCCGCGTCGCGGTCATGGTCGCCACTCCCCGAATGATCGGACACCGTCCTCGACGCCCGAACTCCACATCTCGGCGGCCACTCTAACGCGAGCGGACTGAACAGGTGGTTACGGCGCGGGTGGAGGCGGCGGCGTCGGATGTTCGCCGTGTCGGCGGGCGTGGATCGCGGCGAGGGACGGAAGGGTGCGGCGCACGAGATCGGCGGCGGCGCGGCGAGCGCCGAGGAGGCGCAACATCACCGAGCCGCGAAGCCCGAGCGGCTCGCGGATCTCCCAGAGCTGTTCGGTGCCGACGCCGAAATCGAACTTGTAGGGTTCGGATCCGATGGTGAAGTCGAATTCGCCGAGCCCTTCGCCGACCGCCCAACCGATCATGTCGTCGATGGCGAGCAGCCCCGGCGACCAGTTCTTCCAACGCTCGTCGAAGGCGACGACGAGGAGGCGCAGCGCATCGTCGCAGACGATGGCGAAACAGCCGGAGATCACCCGCCCGTCGAGCCGGAGCAGCCCGATGCGGGCGAGATCGGTGGCATCGAGGAGCCGGCGATAGAAGGCGGTGGTGATCGGCCGGGCGTCGTGGCGGCGGTCGCGCCACGCCATCAGCCGTTCGAGTTCCGTGGCCGCCGCCGCTCCGGTGCCGACGGTGAACTCGAGACGGCCCTTGCGCCCGAGTTTGCGGCGTTTTCGCGCGAGCGTACGCCCCGCCCGATAGCGTGCGCGCACCGCCTCGAGCCCGTCGACGAGCGCCAGCGGATGGCGCCGGAAGCGCGACGGCGACGGCCGGGCGAGATCGAGCAGCGGGTTGCGGCGATCTCCGACGCGTTCCGGGATCTTCTCCAGGAAGACGAGATCGGCGTTCGGCAACTGATCGAGAATGCGCGCCCAGATCCACCGCATGGTCTCGGGCTTCGGGGCGAAATCGGCGGCGAAGATCGGAGCGACGTAGTCGCAGACGCCGTCGTCGAGCGCCGTCCAACAGGGAACTCCGGAGCGGGGGTCGAGCATCAGCGGCAGGACGAAGACCGGCGCGTCGTCGGCCTCGGCGCCGACGACGGCGAGCGCGATCGCCGGTCGATCGTCGGCGCGGATGGCGAGCCATGCATCGATCCACGCCGCCTGTTGGAAAGGTCCACGCAGGAGGTCGGACGGTAGATCTCGCAGTGTCTGTTCGACGGCGCGCGCATCCGTTGCGACGCGGACACGGAGGCCCATCGTCTGCATGGAACGTCTTCCCCCCACCCGTGCCCCGAGTATTTCCGAATGCCGCGCCGGCAAACATGCACGAAAAGGCGGAGGAAGGCGAGTCGAGAACGAATCATGCGGACCGATCGGGTTGCGCGCGCCGCGGTGTCGCGGCACCGCGCCGTTCGCAGCCATGTGATTGCCGCATCGCGAAAAGACGCTAGTCTCACGGATGGACGTCCCCGGAGGGCCACCATGGACGACAGGACCGACATTCCCGGGCTGCACGCGACATGGGCGGCGCGGCTCAGAAATCACTTCGTCACCGGTCTGGTGGTGGTCGGGCCCCTCGCCATCACCGTCTACATCGCCCGCGGCTTCCTCGAGTGGGTCGACGCGACCGTCAAGCCGTTCCTGCCCACGGCCTGGAATCCCGACAGCTATCTGCCCTTCGCCGTGCCGGGGTTCGGATTGCTGGTGGCGTTGATCGGTCTCACCGCGCTGGGCGCGCTCACCGCCAGTCTGGTCGGGCGCACGCTGCTCTCCTACGGCGAGGATCTGGTCGGCCATCTGCCCTTCGTGAGGCCCGTCTACAAGACGCTGAAGCAGATCTTCGAGACCTTCGTCTCCTCCCGCGATCAGTCGTTCCGCGAGGTCGGGCTCATCCAGTGGCCGCGGCGGGGTGTCTGGTCGCTGGTCTTCGTCTCCGGAGCGGCGAAGGCGGAAGTGGCGGCGCGGCTGTCGAACGCGCGGCCGGAGGTGGCGGTCGACGACTGGCTCACCGTCTTCATCCCGACGACGCCCAACCCGACCGGCGGCTACATCATGTTCCTGCCGAAGGACGAGGTGCGCATCCTCGACATGAACCCGGAGGACGCGGCCAAGTTCATCATCTCCGGCGGCATCGTCACCCCGGAGTGGGCGGAGGTGCCGGAGGGGACGCCGGAGGAACCGGCGAAGAAGGCTCCGGCGGTCTCGGCGGTACCGAACGTTCCTGCATGATCTCGACCTGCATCTGCTGGATCTCGGCGAGCCGTTGCCACTGATGCGACAGGAGATGGTCGAGCTTCTCGTGCAGCGAGCGGATCTCCAGTTCGGCCTTGAGGTTGACCCGATAGTCGCTCTCCGAGCGCAGCCGATCCTTCGTCTCCTGGCGCTTCTGGCTCATCATGATGATCGGCGCCTGGATCGCGGCGAGACAGGACAGCACCAGATTGAGCAGGATGAACGGGTAGGGATCGAAGGCGCGCGCCGCCATCGCCACGTTGATCGCCATCCAGACGACGAGCACCGCCGCGAAGATCGTGATGAAGGTCCAACTGCCGCCGAAGCTCGCCAATCCGTCGGAGAGCCGCTCGCCGAAGCTGCGTCCTCCGGCATAGGCCGCGGCGATGTCGGTGGAGATGGTGTCGGCCTGGGCGATCGAGCGGGCGACGTCGGCCTCGAGCGCGGTCAACTCGCCGCGTTCCTCGGCGAGCAGGTCGCGGATGTGGCGGTCGCGCAGCCGCGCCACCTCGCGGCGATCGATCAGCGCGTCGGCGGCGATCTCCGGCCGGTCGTGACGGATCATCTCGGCGAGGCCGGCGGAGAGCGCATAGAACGGCACCAGATCGCGCAGCGGCACCTCGCGGCCGGTGAGCGCGCAGACGCCGCGGGCGGCATGATCGGGCGTGTGATGACGGGGCGGCATCGTAGGGCTCCTCGCCGGGGTCAGCCCGCCTTGATCAGGCGGACGCCCTGGTCCTGGTCGAAGAGATGGAGAAGAACACGCAAGGCACGACCGCGCTCGCTCGTCAGATCGGGATCGCGGGCGAGGATCAGGCGGGCGTCGTCGCGCGCCGTCTCCAGAAGCTCGGCGTGGAGGTCGAGCCGGGCGAGGCGGAAGCCGGGCAGGCCGGACTGCTTCGTCCCGAGCACCTCACCGCCGCCGCGCAGCTTCAGATCCTCTTCGGCGATGACGAAGCCGTCCTCGGTCGCCCGCATGATCTCGAGCCGCGCCTTGGCCGTCTCGGTCAGCGGCGCCTTGTAGACGAGCAGGCACGAGGAGGCTTCCGAGCCGCGCCCGACCCGGCCGCGCAGTTGGTGCAGTTGGGCGAGGCCGAAGCGTTCGGCGTGTTCGATCACCATGATGGTGGCGTCGGGGACGTCGACGCCGACCTCGATCACCGTGGTGGCGACGAGGAGGCGGGTCACTCCCTCCTGGAAGGCGCGCATCGCCGCATCCTTCTCCTCCGCCTTCATCCGCCCGTGGACGAGACCGACGACCGGGCCGAGCGCGCGGGTCAGGTCCTCGTAGCGGGCCTCCGCCGCGGCGAGATCGAGCGTCTCGCTCTCCTCGACCAGCGGCGACACCCAATAGACCTTCTGGCCGTCGGCGATGGCGCGCGCCAGCGCCTCGACGATCTCGCCCATCCGGTCCGACGAGGCGAGGCGGGTGGCGATCGGTTGGCGCCCGGCCGGTTTCTCGGTGAGCCGCGAAACGTCGAGGTCGCCGAAGAAGCTCATCATCAGGGTGCGCGGGATCGGCGTCGCGGTCATCACCAGAAGATCGGTGGCGCGCCCCTTCGAGGTCAGCGCCAGACGCTGGTGGACGCCGAAGCGATGCTGCTCGTCGACGACGGCGAGCGTGAGGTCGGCGAATTCGACCGGCCCCTGGAAGAGGGCATGGGTGCCGACGAGGAGGCGGATCGTCCCCGTCGCCAGCCCCTCGAGGATGCGCTCGCGCTCCTTGCCCTTCTCGCGGCCGGTGAGGATCGCCCAGTCGATGCCGGCCGCTTCCGCCAGCGGCGCCAGCGATCGGGCATGCTGACGGGCGAGAAGATCGGTCGGCGCCATGATAGCCGCCTGGCCGCCCGCCTCGATCGCCATGGCGCAGGCCATCACCGCGACCAGCGTCTTGCCGGCGCCGACGTCGCCCTGGAGGAGGCGCAGCATCCGTTCGGGAACGGCGAGATCGCGGCGGATGTCCTCGACGGCAGCTTCCTGCGAGCCGGTCAGGCGATAGGGCAGGGCGTCGACGATGCGCTCGGTCAGTTCGCCGGTGGCGAGACGCGGCGGCTTCGCCGTGCGCTTCGCCGAGGCGCGCACCAGGGCCAGCGTCAGTTGCTGGGCGAGGAACTCGTCGTAGGCGAGGCGGGCGAGCGCCGGGGCGTCGGGTCCCTCTCCGGGCGTCGCCTCCGGATGGTGGATGGTCCTGAGCGCGTCGCGGAAGTCGGGCCAGCGCTGCCGGGCGAGCCACTCGGGGTCCTGCCATTCGGGGAGCCGCGGGCAGCGGTCGAGCGCGGCGGCGACGGCGCGGGCGATGGCGCGCGAGGCGAGGCCCTCGGTCTGCGGATAGACCGGCTCGATCAGCGGCAGCTTTTCGAACTCCGCCTCGGTCACCACGTGATCGGGGTGGACCATCTGCGGCGCGCCGTTGAACCACTCGACCCGGCCGGAGACCCACCGCGTCTCGCCCTCCGGCAGCAGCTTCGCCAGCCAGTCGGCCCGCGCCGAGAAGAAGACGAGGGCGATCTCGCCGGTTTCGTCGAAGCCGTAGACCTTGTAGGGCGCGCGCGAACCGCGCGGCGGGGCACGGTGGCGGTCGATGGTGAGATGGAGGGTGACGATCGCCCCTTCCGGCGCGCGGGCGACGCCGGGGCGCAGGCGGCGGTCGACGATGCCGGACGGCCGATGGAACAGGAGATCGACCAGACGCGCGCCCGATCCCGCCTCCACCGCGACGCCGTCGAGCAGCCGGTCGTAGAGCGCCGCGGTCTTCGGGCCGACGCCGGGTAGTCCGGTCAGCGAGGCGAAGAGGGGCGTGAGGATGTCGGGACGCATCGCGGCTCGCCGGCGTTCGGGATCGAGGTTCCTCGAACCGTTTGTAGCAGGCGGGTCGCGCGGCGGGAAAGGGTGCGCCTCAGCCCATCCACTGGCTGACCGGAGCCGCGGCCTCCTGCAGCGGCTGGGTGATCACGTCGAGGAGAACGGGGCCGTCGTGGACGAGGGCCTTCGCCAACGTCGGCGCGAGGTCGCGCGGATCCTCGGCGCGGAACGACGTCACGCCGTAGGCGGCGGCGATGCGGGCGTGATCGGTGCGATCGAAATCGACCGAGAAATAGCGCTCGCCGTAGCCGGCGCGCTGGCTCGCCTTGATCCAGCCGAAGACCGAATTGGAGATGACGATCATCAGGATCGGCACCTTGAGCCGGACGATGGTCTCGAGCTCGCCCACCGTGAAGCCGAACGAGCCGTCGCCCATGATCGCCACCACCCGGGCCTCCGGGCGGCCGATACGGGCACCGGTCGCCGCCGCCATCGAATAGCCGAGGGCGCCGTGGGCGCGATTCGTGATGAAGTGGCGCCCCGGGCGGCGCAGTTCGTAATAGGCCGAGACATAGGGGCAGGGCGTTCCCGGATCGGCGACGACCACAGCGGTGTCGGGCAGGGCGGCGGCGAGATCGCGGATCAGCCGTTCCGGGCGGATCGGCATCTCGTCGGAGGCGGCGAGGGCGGCGAAGGCCGACCATTTCACCCGCTTCGCCTCGGCGACCAGGGCGCGGCCGTCGCCGTCGCGTTCCGGACGCCCGGCGAGCCGATCGGCGACCGCCGCGTCCAGCGCCTCGAGGGCCAGCTTGGCGTCGCCGACGAGGGCGACCTCGGTCGGATAGTTGACGGCGATCGCCGCCGGATCGACGTCGATGTGGACGATCGGCACGGTCGGGGCGGGATGGCGCCAGTGCTCGGTCGAGGTCGAGCCGGCGCGGCAGCCGACGATCACCACCAGATCTGCGGCGTCGATCACCGCGCGGGTGGCGCGGACACCACCGTTCGAGCCGACGACGCCGGCGCAGAGGTCATGGGTCTCGGCGAGCGCGCCCTTGCCGCTGACCGTCGTGGTGACGGGAGCGTCGAGCCGTTCGGCCAGCGTCGCCAGCTCCTCGCTCGCGTCCGCCGCGATCACCCCGCCACCGACCAGGAACACCGGCCGGCGCGCGCCGACCAGGAGATCGGCGGCGCGTTCGACGTCGTCGGCCGCCGGAGCGGAGCGCCACGACGGCGCGCGGCCGTGTTCGGGCTGAGCCCAGATCTCGCTCTCGGGGACCGTTCCGGTCTGGACGTCGAAGGGCAGGCCGATGTGCGCCGATCCGGGCTTGCCGGTGGTCATGGCGCGGAAGGCGGCGCGCATCGCCCGCGGCAGGTCGACGGCGCGATCGAGCACCGTGTTCCATTTGGTCAGCGGCCGATAGAGCCCCTTCTGGTCGAGTTCTGTCAGCGGAAAGCGGCCGCGCGAGGCGACCGAGACGTCGGAGGTGATGCCGAGCACCGGCACCGAACTCTCGTTGGCCTCGACGATGCCGGGCAGCAGATAGGTCGCGCCGCCGCCGCTCGGACCCTCGCAGACGCCGACCTTGCCGGTCACCCGGGCGTAACCGTCGGCCATGTAGGCGGCGGAGCGCTCGTCGCGGGTGAGGATGTGGCGGATGCCGCGGCCGTCCTTGAAGAAGGCATCGTAGAGCGGCAGCGAAGTGTCGCCGCACAGGCCGAAGACCGTGTCGACGCCGTTCAGTTCGAGCATCCGCAGCAGGGCTTCGGCGCCGGTGAGTTCGTTGCTCATGGGGCAGGCTCCGAGGGGGACGAGAAAACCGTCTACAGACCTGTATTCAGGCTAGGTGAGGGGGCGAAGGCTGTCAACGCGAAGGGGCGGCGGGGAGGACGGATGTGACGTGGTCGTTCCGTGGCGCGACCTCTCGAAGCGACCGGGTCACCGGGGAGATCGGAGGGGCTGGGGCGGCCCCTTTCCGCCGGCGGTACCTGGTGCCGTACACCGGTCGGCGCCCTCCCTGCGAGATGCTACGAGACGCCGCCTTCGGCGGTTCCTCGGCATGAGGGGCTCTCCTTCGCACGGAAATCTTCGATCCCTCATCCTGAGGAGGGCCGAAGGCCCGTCTCGAAGAATCGGGCACGGACTCGGATCCGCGATCTCACCCGAAACTGCTCCGGCGGACGACGAGATCGCCGCCCCATCATCACCTTCCGCCGATCCGCCGATAGAACCCGGCGAGCAGCAGCGGCGTCAGGTACATCGGTAGCTGATAGCAGCCGACGAACAGCATGATCGGTTCGACGATGCCGTCGGGCAGCGCCGTGAGCAGCAGGATGAAGTTGCGGTTGCCGGCGGCGATGCCGATCGCCGGGGCGGCGTCGGACGCGCCGAAGCGGCGGGCGAGGAGCGCGCCGACGATCTGGAAGCCGAAATTGGCGGCGAAAGCGGCGAGTGCGGTGACCGCCACCGATGCCGGGTCGCGGCGGATCTCGAGCGCGATCGCCTCCATGACGCCGATCACCACGATCGCGAAGACGAAGGTGGAGAGCCCGTCGACGGCAGCGAGGCGGCTTCGCCCGAGGTCGGGCGCGAGGCGGGCCCGCGCCCCGAAGCCGACGAGGGCAGCGACGCCGATCAGGCCGGCGAGGCGTAGCGCCGCCGGCGCCACGGCGGCGGGATCGCCGAGGTCGCCGGAGGCGAGGAAGACCGGCACCACGGTCAGAGGCAGCAGCCCGGTCGCCACCACGACGAGGCGCAGCGCCGGAGCCGGGTCGCCGCCGACCAGAATGGTGAGGTTCGGCGTCCCGGCGATCGGCGCCGTGGTGGTCATGATCAAGAGCGCCATGGCGATCGGCCCGGCGAGCCCGAAGCCGCGTTCGACGGCGAGGACGGCGAGCGGCACGGCGATCTGCAGGAGGACGACGAGGCCGAGGGTCGAGGCCATCGCCGACAGGGCCCCCCAGGCGGCGCGCGCGCCGATGCGGAAGGCGGCGATCGCCAGGAGGACGGCGATGAGCAGGCCGATGTGCGGCCGGATCGCCCCGGCGAGGCTCGGCGAGACGATGCCGGCGAGAAGGCCCACGACCAGCACGCCGCGGCCGTGGCGGGCGAGCGCGCCGAGCGCGGTCTCGAGGGTCGACCCGAGGCTCATCCCGGCGCCAGGGAGAGGTGGTCCGGCAGCCAGGTGGCGAGTTCGGGGAACATGATCATCACGAAGACCATGACGATCATGATCATGAACATCGGGAAGGCCGATTTCGCCACGAATCCCATCTGGTGGCCGGTCATGCCCTGCATGACGAAGAGGTTGAAGCCGACCGGCGGGGTGATCTGCGCCATCTCGACGACCAGGACGATGAAGATGCCGAACCAGATGACGTCGATGTCGACCTGCCGGATCATCGGCTCGACGATGGCGATGGTCAGCACCACCGAGGAGATGCCGTCGAGGAAGCAGCCGAGGATGATGTAGAAGACCAGCAGCGCCATGATCAGCTGGAACTTGGTCAGTTCCAGCGAGCCGATCCAGGTGGCGAGCGCCCGCGGCAGGCCGGTGAAGCCCATCGACATCGACAGGAAGGCGGCGCCGCACAGGATCAGGGCGATCATCGCCGAGACGCGGGTGGCGCCGAGCAGGCTCTCGACGAAGGACTTGTAGGTCAGCGACCCCTGCGCCGCCGCGAGGGCGAGCGAGCCGGCGACGCCGATGGCGGCGGCTTCCGTCGCGGTGGCGAGGCCGGCGTACATCGAGCCGATCACCGCGACGATGAGCAGGATCACCGGGATGAGGAAGCGCGACCGCGACAGCCGCTCGGCGAAGCTCATCGGCGGTTCGGGCGTCGGCGCATAGTCCTTCGCCGTCTTCACCCAGATGATGAGATATCCCATGAACATGAGCGCGAGCACCAGTCCCGGCACGATGCCGGCCATGAACAGCTTGGTGATCGATTCGTTGATGGTGACTCCGTAGACGATCAGCGTCAGCGACGGCGGGATCATCAGCCCGAGGGTGGCGGCGCCGGCGAGCGTGCCGATGATCATCCGTTCCGGATAACCGCGCTTCTTCAGTTCCGGCACCGTCATCTTGCCGACGGTGGTCAGCGTCGCGGCGGAAGAGCCGGAGACGGCGGCGAAGATGGTGCAGCCGACGATGTTGGTGTGGAGGAGCCCGCCGGGCAGCCGCGCCATCCACGGCGCCAGCCCTTTGAACATGTCTTCCGACAATCGGGTGCGGAACAGGATCTCGCCCATCCAGATGAACAGCGGCAGAGCGGTCAGCGACCAGGACGACGACGTCGACCACATGGCCGTGATCATCGCATCGCCGACGGGCCTCGAGGTGAAGAGGATCATGCCGACGAAGGCGACCCCGGTCAGCGCCAGTCCGATCCACACACCGGTGGAGAGCAGGAAGAACAGTATGACCAGGAAGAGTGCGGTGAACTCCAGTTGATCCATCGCCGCTCACTCCACCTGGATGGTGTCTTCGGCGCCCGACCCGATGCCGGACGTGCCGGAGAACAGGTAGCGGACGAAATTGTCGAGGAAGGCGACGGCGAAGAGGATCGCCCCCACCGCCATGGCGGTCTGCGGGATCCACAGCGGCGTGGCGTCGAGACCCTGGCTGAGATCACCGAGCTTCCACGACCAGTAGACCGCCCGGCAGGCGTACCAGGCGATGTAGCCGGAGATGGCGGTGCCGACGGCGAGCGCCCAGATCTCCAACGGCCGGCGCATCCGCGGCACGATCTCGTGGATCATCGTCACCCGGATGTGCGAGCCGCGGTTCAGCGCCGCGGCGAAGGCGAGGAACGACGAGGCCGCCATCAGATAGCCGGCGTAGTCGGTCGAGCCGCGCAGCGACACGCCGGACCATCGGGCGATCATCTGAGCGACGATCAGGCCGAAGACGCCGAGAAGCGAGAGCGCCGCGAGGGCTCCGGCGACGAGGTAGAGCGCATCGAGCACGCTGCGCAGGAGACGGGCGATCGCCATCGCTGAACCCGAGCGGGAGAGGAAGGGAGGACACGGGCGTGGAGCGCGCCCGTGTCCTCGGAGGGTGTGCCGATCACTTCGCCTCGAAGGCGTCGATGATCGTCTTGCCGCCCGGACCGGCCTTGGCGATCCATTCGGCGGTCATGGTCTTGCCGAAGCCGGACAGTTCGCCCGCCAGCGTCGCATTGGGCTTGGCGACGGTCATCTTGTTGGCCGCCAGCGCGTCCAGGTACTTCTGGGTGAGCGCCCGCGACTTGGCGAGGCCGTCGGCCGCGGCCTTGTCGCCGCAGGTCTTCATCGCCGCCTGATCGGCGGCCGACAGCTTGCCGAAGGAGTCCTTGTTGGCGAAGATGACGTTGCGCGGCAGCCAGGCATCGACCTCGTAGAAGTTGGTCATGTACTCCCACGCCTTGACGTCGAAGCCGGTCGAGCCGGACGAGATGAAGCTGTCGGCGACGCCGGTGGCCAGAGCCTGCGACAGGTCTGCCGCTTCGATCTGCACCGGGATCATGCCGGCGAGTTCGGCGATGCGGGCGGTGGCGACCGAGTAGGAGCGGAACTTCACGCCCTTCAGGTCGGCGACCGCGTTGATCGGCTTCTTGGTGTAGAGGCCCTGCGGCGGCCACGGAACGGCGTAGACGTAGACGAGGTTCTGGCTGGCCATGAGCTTCTCGAGCTCGGGTCGGGCCGCCTTCCACAGCTTCTCCGAGGCGTCGAAGCTCGACGCGAGGAAGGGGATCGAGTCGACGCCGTAGAGGGCGTTCTCGTTGGCGTGGGCCGAGATCAGGCGCTCGCCGATCGGCGCCTGTCCGGTCTGGACGGCACGCTTGATGTCGTTGCCCTTGAACAGGGCGCCGTTGGGATGGACGGTGATGTCGACGCGGCCGGCGGTCGCGCCCTTGACGCAGGCGCCGAAGGCGACCGCCGTCTCGGTGTGGAAATTGGTGGCCGGATAGGCCGCCGGCAGATCCCAGCCCTCGGCCAGGGCCGCGCCGCCGCCGAGAAACTGCGCCGCGAACGCGGCCATCATCCAACCCGACTTCGATACCTTCATGTCGACCACTCCCTGGATCCGCCGGTGTCCCCGGCGCACATGTCGTCGGGCCGCGAAAGGATTTTTCCGTGACGCAGCCGATCGGAAAAAACGAGTTCTGTGACGCCTGTATACGGATCATGATGCAAATGACCCGACCGTCAAGCCGGAATCTCTCGCCTCGAAAGCGCCGCGTGGTGGGCGCTGCCGCCGCGGCCCGGCGCCTCGCGCGGGGCCGTCACATCGTCCGCCGCGGGAGGGATTGCATCGGCTCGAGATTTGGCTTCATCTCGGGCATTCAGATCTGAATACGGACCGATCGAGGCATCGCCCCTTCGGTGGAGAGTGCGCCATGGCGGAGCGGATCGTCGTCGTCGGTGGGGGAGCGGTCGGAGCGGCCTGTGCGCTCGAAGCGCATCGGCGCGGCTTCGCGGTGACGTTGGTCGAACCCGGCGATCCCGGCGGCGATCAGGCGGCGAGTTACGGCAACGCCGGCTGGCTGTCGGTGCAGTCGGTGATCCCGCCGTCCGAACCGGGTGTGTGGAAGAAGATCCCCGGCTATCTCCTCGATCCGCTCGGGCCGCTCGCCATCCGGCCGCTGCACCTGCCCGGCATCGCGCCCTGGCTCGTCCGCTACATGGCGTCGGGGTGGACGCGCGAGCGCATCCGCGCCATCGCCGGCATGCTGCGTCCGCTTCTCGCCGATGCGCCGACGCTCAATCGCGAGGCGGCCGAAGAGGCGGGGGTCGCCGACCTCGTCGCAGCCTCGAGCGGCCTCGCCCACGTCTTCCGCGACCGCGCCGCCTTCGCCGCGGAGACGAGTTGGGCGACGCGCGCCGCCGTCGGCATCCGCTGGGACGAGGTCGAGGGCGACGCGGTTCGTGAACTCTTGCCGGAGATCGATCCGGCCTATCGCTTCGCCGTCGTGGTGCGCGAGGGCGGTCACTGCCGCGATCCCGGCGGCTTCGTCGCCGCGCGGGTGCGTCACGCCGGACGGCTCGGGGTGACGCTGGTCCGGGCGAAGGCGCTCGATTTCGCCTATGCCGGCTGCCGACTCACCGGCGTCGTCACCGATGCGGGCACGGTTCCCGCCGATCGTGCGGTGATCGCCGCCGGCATCCGCTCGACACCGCTCGCCGAACGCGTCGGCCTGAAGGTGCCGATGGAGAGCGAGCGCGGCTATCACGTCGAGATCGACGGGCTCGACGCCGGTCCGGCGATCCCGGTGATGATCCAGGACCGCAAGGTGGCGATCACCCGCATGGCCAAGGGCCTGCGCGTCGCCGGTCAGGTGGAACTCGCCGGCGTCGAGGCGGCGCCCAACTGGCATCGCGCCGAGGTGCTGAAGACCCATCTCCTCGGCGTCTTCCCCTCGCTCGCCCCGGCGATCCGCGACGGCGCGGCGCGGACGTGGCTCGGCCACCGCCCGAGCACGCCCGACGGCCGGCCGGTGATCGGCCGTAGCCCCCACGCGGACGTGCTCGTCGCCTACGGCCACGGCCACATCGGACTGGCCAGCGGTCCGAAGACCGGCCGCATCGTCGGCGATCTCCTTCTCGGGCGGACGCCCGAGATCCCGATCGACGGCTTCGCGCCGGATCGCTTCCGCGCTTATCCCACCACCGGAGGGCAGCCGACATGACGACGATCGTTTCCCCCGTCGGCCCGTTGGCGCGCGGCGGCAAGGCGATCTACGGCGCGCCGCTCGGCATCCTGATGCTCGAGGCGCGCTTTCCCCGCATCCTCGGCGACATGGGCAACGCCGAGACCTGGCCCTTCCCGGTGCTCTATCGGGTGGTGCGCGGCGCGAGCCCTGAGAAGGTGGTGCTGAAGGGCGCCGCGGGGCTGCTGCCGGACTTCATCGAGGCGGCGCGCGATCTCGTCCGTCTCGGCGCCGAGGCGATCACCACCAACTGCGGCTTCCTGGCGCTGTTCCAGAAGGAGCTCGCCGAGATGGTCGGCGTGCCGGTCGCCACCTCGTCGCTGATGCAGGTGCCTTGGGTGCAGGCGACGCTGCCGCCGGGCCAGAGGGTCGGCATCGTCACGGTGTCGAGTTCGACCCTGACGCCGGCCCATCTCGCCGGCGCCGGCGTGCCGCTCGACACGCCGGTCGTCGGCACCGAGACCGGTTGCGAGTTCTTCCGGGTGCTGATCCTCGCCGAGAAGGACGACATGGACGTCGGGCTGGCCGAGGCCGACATCCTGGCGGCGGGGCGCGAGCTGGTGGCGCGCCATCCGGAGGTCGGGGCGGTGGTGCTCGAATGCACCAACATGCCGCCCTACGCCGCCGCGCTCGCCGCCGAGATCGGCCGGCCGGTCTACGACATCTACTCGATGATCTCCTGGTTCCACGCGGGTCTCCGCCCGCGGCGGTTCCGTCGCGAGGGGTGAGGAGGGGCCATGTCCGCCGAAACCGACAGCGTCGTCGATCGCGTCTACGAGGCGCTGAAGGAGATGGCGGTCGGCTATGCCGTCCGCCCCGGCGAACGGATCAACGAAGGCCGGATCGCGACGCAGCTCGGGGTCAGCCGCACCCCTCTCAGAGAAGCCTTGAACCGCCTCAAGATGGAGGGATTCCTGCGCTTCGAGCCGGGCCGCGGCTTCTTCTGCCGCGAACTCGATCCTCAGGAGGTCTTCCAGCTCTACGAGTTGCGCAAGACGATCGAGACGGCGGCGGTGCGGCTCGCCGTCGCCCGCGCCGACGATCGCGAGATCGCCGCACTCGCCGGCTTCCTCGACGCCACCGGCCCCGGGAGCGACGGCCGTTCGGTCGGCGAACTGACCGAACTCGACGAGACCTTCCACGCGCGCCTGATGATGCTCTCCCGCAACGACGAGATGCTGAGGGTGCTCGACAACGTCGATGCCCGCATCCGCTTCGTCCGTTGGATCGACATGGGCGAGGGGCGCTCGACCACTCAGGGCGAACACCGCGCCGTGGTCGAGGCGCTGGCGCGACGCGACGCCGACGCCGCGGCCGCGATCCTCGAACGCCACATCGATCGCCGTCTCGACCAGATCACCGCGGCGATCCGCGAAGGCCTCGCCCGGATCTATCTGAAGCCGCAACCCGGTGAGGGCGAGGGCTGACGAGGCGGCCCCCGCGGTCGCGGAGGCGCTTTCGCGTGCCTACCTTCACGGCACGTCTCGTGTAGATCGACGGAGCCTCGATTTGCTCCCTCGTAGCTCCGAAATCAGCCGTCGTCTCCGGCGAGAGAAGCGAGGGAAGGGGATCCACTCGCTCCGCGTATCGTCGGACCGTCGATGGATCTCTTCCCCTCCGCTTCGTGTCCCACCGGGGATGACGGCCTCCTGATCGGGCTCGTCGGGTGGCGGGACGCCGGGCGTTCGGCCTCGGTGGCGGCGCGCGCGGCGGCCTCCCCACGGTGGCGGCGCTCACGCCTTCGGCGCGGCAGCGTCGCCGCCTGCACGGGCGCTCTCCTCGCGCAACAGGTCGCGTAGTTCCTCGAGGCGAGTGCGATAGCCGTCGGCGTCGCCGTAGTCGAGGAACCCGACATAGCGGCGATGTGGATCGGTGGTCTTCAGTGCGTGCTTGATCGGGCACCAGTATTGTTCGGTGCGGCCGGCGATCTCGCGGACGAAGGCGACGACGCCGTTGGCGTAGGAACAGTAGCGGCAGTTCAGCGCCTCGATCCAGTTGAGATAGCCGAGCCGGGCGCGGTCGAAGACGACGTAGTCGGCGCGGCGCACCCGCGGGATGCCGTAGGCGCGGAAACAGATCTGCTGGTAGAGGTTGGCCCACAGGTCGAGCGCCACCAACGGCACGATCAGCGAATAGATCACCGGCGCGGTGAGGATCGAGGAGAGCGAGGACTCGGCGAGGAAGCGCGCCGCGCCGGTCTTCAGCCGGCGGTGCTCGGCGGCGATCCCCTCCTCGAACTCGACGAAGCGCTCGCGCAGACGCCAGCCGAGGGCCTCGCGTCGCGCATCGATCTCGGCCTCGAGTTCGCTCTGGAGGCGGAGGATCTCGCCGATCAGGTCCTGCATGCGTCGGGTCATGGGGTCGGCCTTCCGTGGGAGGGAGCGGCAGGGCGCGCGACGGGGTCACCGCGTCGGCATCCGCGGCGCATCGAGCCGGTCGGCGGTGACGGAGGCCCGTGCCGAGCGTGTCGCTCGCCGGCCGCCCCGCCTCCGACGTGCCCGCGTCGGAAGGCGATCGTCACGGCGAGCGGTCTTTCGACGGGGCCACCGTCCCGACCCGGTCCGGTCGCGGAAAATTCCAACATTTCTGCATGATCCGACCGAAAGACGCGCGCGTCGTTGATGCCGATCATGGTGACGGGCGGCTCGTCCGGGCATCATTCCCGCCGAGAGACGAGGTCGGCCATGTCGATCCATCGGTCTTCGAGCGGAACGGCCCCCATGAGGGCGCGCGAGGTCGAGGTTCCCCCTCTCGGTCTCGCCGGGACACTGACCCTGCCCCCCGCCCCACGCGGCGTCGTCCTCTTCGCTCACGGCAGCGGGTCGAGCCGCTTCAGCCGGCGCAACCGCCTCGTCGCCGCGGCGCTTCAGGGCCGCGGCTTCGCCACGCTGCTCTTCGATCTGCTGCTGCCGGAGGAGGAGGGCGATCGCGCCAAGGTCTTCGACATCGCTCTTCTCGCCGATCGGCTCGGCACGGCGGTGCACTGGGCGACCAACGACCCGGATCTCGCGGCGTTGCCGATCGGCCTCTTCGGCGCGAGCACCGGCGCGGCGGCGGCCCTGGTCGCAGCGGCTCGCCTCGGCGATCGCATCGCGGCGGTGGTGTCGCGCGGCGGGCGACCGGATCTGGCGGGTGCGGCCCTCGATCGCGTGGTGTCGCCGACCCTGCTGATCGTCGGGGGCGAGGACGGCGTCGTCGTCGACCTGAACGCCGAGGCCTTCGCCCGGCTCGACCGTGTGAAGGCGCTCGAGATCGTGCCCGGCGCGACGCATCTCTTTCCCGAGCCCGGAGCGCTCGAAGCCGTCGTCGAATTCGCCGGCGACTGGTTCGAGCGGCACCTCGTCGGTGCTCGACATCGACGGGAGGCGGAACCGTGAAGCCGTTCAGGGATCGTATCCGAGCGGGGCGGCGGCTCGCCGGCGCCCTCGCGCATCTGAAGGATCGCCGCCCGGTGGTCCTGGCCCTGCCGCGCGGTGGCGTGCCGGTGGCGGCCGAGATCGCCTCGGCGCTCGCCGCTCCGCTCGATCTCGTCCTCGTCCGCAAGATCGGCCTCCCCGGTCAGCCGGAACTGGCGATGGGGGCGGTGGTCGACGGCGCCGAGCCGATCACCGTGCGCAACGAGGACATCATCCGCCTCGCGGCGATCGACGACGTGCTGTTCGCCCGGGTGCGCGATCGCGAACTGGCCGAGATCGAACGGCGGCGCAAGCTCTACCTCGGCGACCGCCGCCGGGTGGACCCGAAGGGGCGGGTGGTGATCGTCGTCGACGACGGCATCGCCACCGGCGCGACGGTGAAGGCGGCGTTGCGCGCCATCCGCGAGCGCGGGCCGGAACGGCTGGTCCTGGCGGTACCGGTGGCGCCGCCGGAGACGATCGCCGAATTGCGGCGCGAGGTCGACGAGATCGTCTGCCTCGAGACTCCGACACCCTTCGGTGCCATCGGCTTCTTCTACATCGACTTCACCCAGGTCGACGACGCGACGGTGGCCGAGGCGCTGGCGCGGTTCCCGGTCGATCCGGCCGATGCGCCGGTGAACGGGACACGGGTGGAAACGTGAGGAAACGCGAGGCGGTCATCCGCGGTCGTGGGCCGCGAAGACCGGCCGATCGTGGCGCCGCCCCGGAGATCGGCGCGGCCCCGTCATGGCGCGCCGATGTCGTGCGTCGGCGCCACGAAGGTATGGTGCGCGACGAGCCCGTGATCATGTGACCGCGAGGCGTCATATTTGAAATCACATGTATTCTAAAATTTGAGTAAAGAGAAAGTATTTTCTTCAATGTATTTCATTTCATCGACCGACATCCGGAAGCCGTGAGAAAGGTGTTGATCATCGGAAGTTGATCGGGATCAATGCGGCGATTGTATACTCGTGCGATGGAATTTCATCGATCGGCGGGCGAGCGACGAAGTCGGAACGTCGGAGTGCGCATGCACGGCTCGCGAGAGGAGGAACGGCCGACGTTCCCGTGAGATCCGATCGTAGACGGAACCGATCGACCCACCGGCCGGCGCTTCGTGCGCGGCCGTCCGTCGGGATCTTCGAAAAGACGACCGCACGCTCGCACGCGTGACAGGACGCGACAACGAAGAGGGAGAACGTCATGAAGACCAGCAAGGTATTCGGTCGACTTCTGTTTTCGGTGGCCATCGTCGGCTTCGTCGCCGGTGGCGTTCCGTCGGCGCAGGCCGGCGGGACCGTCGAGGTGCTGCACTGGTGGACCTCGGGTGGTGAAGCGAAAGCCGTCGGCGAGCTGAAGAAGACCTTCGAGGCGCAGGGCGGCACCTGGATCGACTCGCCCATCGCCGGTGGCGGCGGTGACGCTGCGATGACGGCGCTGCGCGCCCGGGTCATCGCCGGCAACGCGCCCTCGGCGGTGCAGCTCAAGGGGCCGGGCATCCAGGAATGGGCCAAGCTCGGCGTCATCGAGAGCATCGACGACGTCGCCGCCAAGGAGAAATGGGACTCGGTGCTGCCGCCGGTGGTCGCCGACGTCATGAAGTACCAGGGCAAGTACGTCGCCGCCCCGGTCAACATCCACCGTGTGAACTGGATGTGGGCCAACCCGGCGGTGCTCGCCAAGGTCGGCGCCAAGGTTCCGACGACCTGGGCCGAGTTCAACGAGACCGCCGACAAGCTGAAGGCGGCCGGCATCACGCCGCTCGCCCACGGTGGCCAACCGTGGCAGGACGCGACGATCTTCGAAGTGGTGGTGCTGGGGGTCGGCGGCGCCGACTTCTACAAGAAGGCGCTGGTCGAGATGGATCAGGCCTCGCTCTCCGGTCCGACCATGGTCGCCGCCTTCGATCAGCTGCGCAAACTGCGCGGCTACGTCGACAAGAGCTTCCCGGGTCGTGACTGGAACCTCTCCACCGCCATGGTGATGAACGGCCAGGCCGGCTTCCAGATCATGGGCGACTGGGCCAAGGGCGAGTTCCTCGCCGCCGGCAAGAAGCCCGGCGTCGACTTCCTGTGCGTGCCGCCTCCGGGCTCCGGCTTCCTCATGAACGCCGACAGCTTCACCTTCTTCAAGGATCCGAAGCCGGGTCGTGCGGAAGGCCAGAAGGTGTTGGCGAGCGAGATCATGTCGCCGGCCTTCCAGCGCACCTTCAACCTCGCCAAGGGGTCGATCCCGGCGAGGACCGACGTGAAGCTCGACGACTTCGACGACTGCGCCAAGCGCTCGGCCGCCGATCTCGCCGCCGCGACCAAGGCGGGCAGCCTGCTGCCGAGCCTCGCCCACGAGATGGCGGTGCCGCGCACCGTGCGCGGCGAGGTGCTCGACGTGGTGACCAACTTCTTCAACTCGGACATGAGTTCGAAGGACGCCGCCGCCGCGCTGGCCGCCGCCGTGAAGCGGGCGCAGTGATCGACGCCGACCGCCGTCGGGGACGGGTCCTCCGCCCCCGGCGGTCCCAAGGGGAGGCGCCGGGATGTTCGCTCGCGTCGTCGAGAAGTGGCTGCCGCGGATCGTGGTGATGCCGCTGTTCGCGGTCAGTCTGTTCTTCGTCTACGGCTTCATCGCCTGGACGACGTGGATCTCGTTCACCCGGTCGGGAGTCATGCCGGACTACGGGTTCGCCGGTCTGCAGCAATACGAGAGGCTGTGGTCGACGCCGCGCTGGTACGTGGCGCTCGGCAATCTCGCCGTCTTCTCGATCCTGTTCATCGGCTTCTGCATCGTCGTCGGCATCCTGCTGGCGATCCTCCTCGATCAGCGCATCCGCATCGAGGGGGCGATCCGCACCATCTACCTCTACCCGATGGCGCTCTCCTTCATCGTCACCGGCACGGCGTGGAAGTGGATCCTCAACCCCGGCCTCGGGCTCGAGCATCTCGCCCACCAATGGGGTTGGACGGACTTCCATTTCGGCTGGCTGGTCGATCCACGGATGGCCATCTACACGGTGGTGATCGCCGGGGTGTGGCAGTCGTCCGGCTACGTCATGGCGCTGTTCCTCGCCGGGTTGCGCTCGGTCGACGACGAGGTGTTGCGCGCCGCGGCGATCGACGGAGCGGGGCCGATCCGCACCTACACCTCGATCATCCTGCCGATGATCCGGCCGGTGTTCTTCTCGGCGATCATCGTGCTCGCCCATCTCGCCATCAAGAGCTACGACCTCGTCGTGGCGCTGACCGGCGGCGGCCCCGGCTACGCCACCGACGTGCCGGCGACCTTCATGTATTCCTTCGCCTTCCAGCGCAGCGAACTCGGCACCGCCGCGGCGAGCGCGGTGATGATGCTGGTCACCATCCTGGCGATCATCGTGCCCTACCTCTATTCGGAACTGAGGGAGGCCGGCCGATGACCACCTCCGCGAACGCCGGCATCGTCCGCCGCAAGGGCGTCGGCGCGAAAGTCGGGCGCATCGTTCTCTTCACCGTGCTCGGGCTCTTCTGCGTCTACTACCTGATGCCCCTGTGGGTGGTGGTGGTGACGTCGCTCAAGTCGCTCGACGAGATCCGTGCCGGCTCGCTCCTCGGCCTGCCGCAGGCGCCGAGCTTCGCCGCTTGGGGGAAGGCGTGGTCGTCGGCCTGCGTCGGCGTGCGGTGCGACGGCCTCGCCCCCTATGTCTGGAACTCCGTCGCCATGGTGATCCCGGCGGTGGCGCTCTCGACCTTCTTGGGAGCGATCGCCGGTTACGCCCTGACGAAATGGCGCTTTCCCGGTGCGGACACGATCTTCGCGCTGATGCTCTTCGGCGCCTTCATCCCCTTCCAGGTGGTGCTCCTGCCGATGGCGCGGGTGCTCGGCATCCTCGATCTCGCCGGCTCGGTCCTCGGGCTGGTGCTGGTCCACACCGTCTACGGCCTCGCCTTCACCACGCTGTTCTTCCGCAACTTCTTCGTCGGCGTGTCGAACGGCATCGTCGACGCCGCCAAGATCGACGGCGCCGGGTTCTTCTCGATCTTCTTCCGCATCATGCTGCCGATGGCGCCGCCGGTGATCGTCGTCACCGTGATCTGGCAGTTCACCCAGATCTGGAACGACTTCCTGTTCGGCGTCGCCTTCACCGTCGGCGACAGCAATCCGGTGACGGTGGCGCTCAACAATCTCGTCGCCACCTCCACCGGCGTGAAGGAATACAACGTCGACATGGCGGCGGCGGTGATCGCGGCGTTGCCGACGCTGCTCGTCTATGTCGTGGCGGGCAAGTACTTCGTGCGCGGGCTCGCCGCCGGCGCGGTGAAAGGATGATCCCATGGCTTCGATCCATCTCCGCGACGTGTGGAAACGGTTCGGTGCGACCGAGGTCATCAAGGGCGTGTCGCTCGACTTCGACGACGGCGAGTTCGTCGTCCTCGTCGGTCCGTCGGGCTGTGGGAAGTCGACGCTGCTCAACCTCGTCGCCGGGCTCGAGACGCTGTCGTCGGGCACGATTCGCATCGGCGACAAGGTCGTCGACGACGTGCCGCCCAAGGACCGCAACATCGCCATGGTGTTCCAGTCCTACGCGCTCTATCCGACCAAGACGGTGCGCGACAACATCACCTTCGGCATGGTCACCCGCCGCGTGCCGCAGGAGGTCCAGGACGACGCGCTGAAGGAGGTCTCCGAGCTCCTCCACATCGACCACCTGCTGGCCCGCAAGCCCGGCCAGCTCTCCGGCGGTCAGCGCCAACGCGTCGCCATGGGGCGGGCGCTGGTCAGGAAGCCCGACGTCTTCCTCTTCGACGAGCCGCTGTCGAACCTCGACGCCAAGCTGCGCATCGAGATGCGCACCGAGATCAAGAAACTCCACCTCCGGCTCGGCCAGACGGTGGTCTACGTCACCCACGATCAGGTCGAGGCGATGACGCTCGCCTCCCGCATCGCGGTGATGGACAACGGCCATATCCGCCAGTTCGCCGATCCGGCGACGATCTACGAGGAACCGGTCGATCTCTTCGTCGCCGGCTTCATGGGCTCGCCGCCGATGAACATGCTGCCCGGCGTCATCCGCCGCGACGGCGCACCCTGTGTCGAAGTGGCGAACGGCGGCGCCGGGCCGATCCGCTTCCCGCTGGCGGCGGACGCGGCGGCGATCACCGCGACCGAGGGACAGAAGGTGGTGTTGGGCCTGCGCCCCGAGACCATCTTCGCCGCCGGCAGCAGGCTGCCCGGCCCCGATCGCTTCGTCTTCGAGGCGAGGGTCGAGGTCATCGAGCCGACCGGTCCCGACACCATGCTGGTCTTCGCTTTCGGCGACACCGAGGTGATCGCCCGGGTCGAGCCGGACAGCCCGGCGACGGTCGGCGAAGCCTTCCGTTTCGAGGTCGACATGGCCAAGGCCAAGCTCTTCGACGCCGCATCGGGCAAGCGGTTGTCCGCCCCGCGCTGACCGCCGCCCATCGAGGGTTCGGCAACCGGCGACGCGCCCGGGGCCATGGCCGGGCGTGGCCCGACGGATCATGTCGCGGCGCAAGAAAACGCGATCGAAGAACAAAGAAAAATATCACGATATTCATCATCGCGACTGTCGTCTGCGAACGTCATTGCGTCGTCGTGACGTCGCCGTTGATCTGGGTCATGGCAATTCCGACAGAAATAACAACAATAGTTCCAGTTCGGACATGCCTACCCGGCGCGATGACCAGGGAAGGAGAACGGCATGACGACCCTCCTCATTCCGAGACGCGTCCAGGACGTCGCCGCGAGCAATCTCGGCGAGTACGAGGAGGCGCGTCGCATCTTCACCTGGGAAAGCGCCCGGGCGCTGCTCGACGGGCTGAACGGCGGCGCGCTCAACATCGCCCACGAGGCGGTCGACCGCCACGTGGCGGCGGGGCGCGGGGCGAAGATCGCCATCCGCTGGATCGCCAAGGACGGCACCCGGCGCGACATCACCTATGCCGATCTCGCCGCCGAAGCCCACCGCTTCGCCAACGTGCTCACCTCGCTCGGCGTCAAACGCGGCGACCGGGTCTATACCCTGCTCGGCCGCGTTCCCGAGCTCTACGTCGCCGTTCTCGGCACGCTCGAGGCCGGCGCGGTGCTGTCGCCGATGTTCTCCGCCTTCGGCCCCGAGCCGATCGAAGCGCGCATGCGGATCGGCGGGGCGCGGGTGCTGGTGACCAGCCGCCGGCTCTACGAGCGCAAGGTGGCGAGCTGGCGGGAAAAGCTCGAGGGCCCTCTCGACGTGCTGGTGATCGACGGTGGCGGACCGCCGCCGGCGGGCACCCGCGATCTCGCCGCGGCGATGGCCGCGGCCTCGCCGCAGCACGAGACGGTGCGCACCCATCCCGAGGACATGGCGCTCCTCCACTTCACCTCGGGCACCACCGGCAAGCCGAAAGGCGCGGTGCACGTCCACGAGGCGGTGGTGGCGCATGTGGCGACCGGTCGGTTCGCCCTCGATCTCCATCGCGACGACATCTTCTGGTGCACCGCCGATCCCGGCTGGGTGACCGGCACCTCCTACGGTATCATCTCGCCGCTGGTGAACGGCCTCACCATGATCGTCGACGAGGCGGAGTTCGACGCCGAGCGCTGGTATTCGATCCTGGAGAGCGAGAAGGTCACGGTCTGGTACACCGCGCCGACCGCCATCCGCATGTTGATGAAGGCCGGCGGCGACATGGTGCGCGACCGGGATCTGTCGCATCTGCGCTTCATGGCGAGCGTCGGCGAGCCGCTCAATCCGGAGGCCGTCGTCTGGGGCGCCGAAACCTTCGGCATGCCGTTCCACGACAACTGGTGGCAGACCGAGACCGGCGGCATCATGATCGCCAACTACGCCTCGATGGACGTCAAGCCGGGATCCATGGGCAAGCCGTTGCCCGGCATCACCGCGGCGATCCTCGAGAAGACCGCCGACGGCGTGAAGCTGGCCGACAAGCCGATGACCATCGGCCAACTGGCGTTGAAGCCGGGATGGCCGTCGATGATGCGCGCCTATCTCCACGAGGAGGAGCGCTACGCCAAGTGCTTCGCCGGCGGCTGGTATCTCTCCGGCGACCTCGCGATGTGCGACGAGGACGGCTACTTCTGGTTCGTCGGCCGCGCCGACGACGTCATCAAGAGCGCCGGCCATCTGATCGGACCGTTCGAGGTCGAAAGCGCGCTGATGGAGCACCCGGCGGTGGCCGAGGTCGGCGTCATCGGCGTGCCCGACGAGACGGTCGGCGAGACGGTGAAGGCCTTCGTCGCCCTCAAGCCGGGCTTCACCGAGAGCGACGAGCTGATGCTCGAGCTCATCGGCCATGCCCGCAAACGGCTCGGACCGGCGGTGGCGCCGAAAGAGATCGCCTTCCGCCGGAACCTGCCCAAGACGCGCTCCGGCAAGATCATGCGTCGCCTCCTCAGGGCGCGCGAACTCGGCCTGCCGGAAGGTGACATCTCCACTCTCGAGAGTGACGAACGATGAACGACGCGTCCCTCAAGCCGCACGTCGACCGTGCGCATGCGCTCGATCTCCTCGGGCAGATGATCCGCATCCGCCGCTTCGAGGACAAGTGCGCCGAACTCTACACCAAGGAGAAGATCCGCGGTTTCCTCCACCTCTACGACGGTGAGGAGGCGATCGCGGTCGGCATCCTGCGCTGCCTCGGCGAAAAGGACCGCGTGGTCGGCACCTATCGCGAGCACGGCCACGCGCTGGTGCGCGGCGTGCCGATGGGCGAGGTGATGGCGGAGATGTACGGCAAGGCCGAGGGCTGCTCCGGCGGCCGCGGCGGCTCGATGCATCTGTTCTCGGCGGCGCAGAACTTCTACGGCGGCAACGCCATCGTCGGCGGCGGGCTGCCGCTCGCCGTCGGCCTCGGCCTCGCCGACAAGATGCGGCACGAGGACCGGGTCACCGCCTGCTTCTTCGGTGAAGGGGCGGTCGCCGAGGGCGAGTTCCACGAGAGCCTCAATCTGGCGGCGCTGTGGCATCTGCCGGTGCTCTTCGTCTGCGAGAACAACGGCTACGCCATGGGTACGGCGCTGTCGCGGTCCGAGGCCGAGGTCGACATCCACAAGAAGGCGGAGGGCTATTCCATCCGCTCCGAGGTGGTCGACGGCATGGACGTGGTCGCGGTCGAACGCGCCGCCTTGCGCGCCGTCGAGGCGATCCGTCGCGACGGAGAACCGTTCTTCCTCGAGTGCCGCACCTATCGCTTCCGGCCGCATTCGATGTTCGACGCCCAGCTCTACCGCGACAAGAGCGAAGTCGAGGAGTGGCGCAAGAAGGGACCGATCCATCGCTTCCGCGATTGGCTGATCGAAACCGGTCTCGTCCATCCGAGCGACGTCGAGCGTCTCGAACAGGAGATCGCCGCCGAGATCGAGGCGGCCGTCGCCTTCTCCGAGGCCGCCACCTTCGAACCGCTCGACGGGCTCACCCGCCACGTGACGGCGGGCGAACGTCCACCGGCCCCGGCGATCGTCGCCCCGTCGGCCGAGACGGTCGAGACGACCTATCGTGAAGCGGTCAAGCAGGGCATCGTCGACGCCCTGAAGCGCGACGACCGCGTCTTCCTGATGGGCGAAGACGTCGGCCTCTACGGCGGCTGCTACGCCGTCTCCAAGGGCCTCTACGGCGACTTCGGGCCGGACCGGATCCGCGACACGCCGCTGTCGGAATCGGGCTTCACCGGTGCCGGCATCGGCGCGGCGATGGCCGGGATGCGGCCGATCGTCGAGGTGATGACCGTCAACTTCTCGATGCTGGCGCTCGACCAGATCCTCAACACCGCGGCGACGGTGCGCCACATGTCGAACGGCCAGTTCGGCGTGCCGGTGGTCATCCGCATGGCGACCGGCGCCGGACGTCAGCTCGCGGCCCAGCATTCGCACAGTCTCGAGGGCTGGTACGCTCACATCCCGGGCATCCGGGTGTTGGCGCCGGCCACCCTCGAGGACGCCCGCGGCATGCTGTGGACGGCGCTCCAGGATCCCGATCCGGTGCTGATCTTCGAGAACGTCATGCTCTACAACCGCGTCGGCCGACTGGCGGTGAACGCCGGACCGGTCGACATCGACCATGCCGCGGTGCGCCGGCCGGGGAGGGACGTGACCCTCGTCACCTACGGCGGCTCACTCTTCAAGACGCTCGACGCGGCCGAGGAGCTGAGCAAGGCCGGCATCGACGCGGAGGTGATCGATCTCCGCACCCTGCGTCCGCTCGACGACGCCACCATCCTCGCCTCGGTCGCCGAGACCCACCGTCTGGCGATCGTCGACGAGGGATGGAAGACCGGCAGCCTCGCGGCCGAGATCGCCATGCGGGTGGTCGAGGCCGGTTTCTACGATCTCGACGCGCCGATCCGCCGGGTGTGCAGCGAAGAGGTGCCGATCCCCTACGCCAAGCATCTCGAGGACGCCTCGATCCCGAGCCCGGCGAAGATCGTCGATGCGGTGAAGGCGATGATGGGCAGGGGATGAGCGATGACCGAATTCCGCATGCCTTCCCTCGGTGCCGACATGGACGCCGGCACGCTGATCGAATGGACGGTGGCGCCGGGCGCACAGGTGAAGCGCGGTGACATCGTCGCGGTGGTCGAGACCCAGAAGGGCGCGATCGAGATCGAAGTGTTCGAGGACGGTGTCTTCGAGCGCCCGCTGGTCGAGATCGGCACCAAGGTGCCGGTCGGCCTGCCGATCGCGATGATCGCAGCCGCCGGTGAGGCGGCGCCACCTTCGCCTGCGGCCGCTCCGCCGGTCGAAGCCGCTCCGCCGGTCGCTGCGGCGCCGGCACCGTCGGCCGCCACCGAGACCGTGTTCGTACCCGAATTGGCCGAGGAGCCGCCTCCCACACCGCCCGCCGCGCCCGTCGCGGCGACGGTGACGTCGGCCCCGCCGGCGATATCGACGCCGATGGAGGGACGCCCGCGCGTCACTCCGGCGGCTCGGCGGCTCGCCGGGACCGCAGGCGTCGATCTCGTCGAGCTCGTCGGCTCGGGACCGGCGGGCGAGATCGTCCTCGCCGACGTCGAGGCGCGGATCGCGGCGAAGCCGGCGACGAAACCCGCCCCGGCTGCGGTACCCACTTCGGCTCCGGCCGCCGGGCGCGGCATCGATCCGGCCGCCATGCGGGCGGCGATCGCTGCGGCGATGGCCCGGTCGAAGCGCGAGATCCCTCACTACTACCTCACCGACACCGTCGACCTGACCCGCGCCGAGGCCTTCGTCACGACACGCAACGCCGGCCTCGAGCCGGCGGATCGCCTGCTCCTCGGCACGTTGTTCGTCGCGGCGGTGGCGCGAGCCGTGAAGAAGTACCCCGAATTCAACGGCCATCTCGTCGACGGCGTCTTCGCCCCGAGCAAGGCCGTCCACGTCGGCGTCGCGGTCAACATCCGCGGCACCGGTCTCGTCGCCCCGGCGATCCACGACACCGACGGGCTCGGGCTCGACGGGCTGATGGCGGCGATGCGCGACCTGGTGGTCCGGGTGCGCGCCGGCCGCTTCCGCGCGTCCGAACTCGCCGATCCGACCATCACCGTGTCGAGCCTCGGCGAGCGCGGCGTAGAGGCGCTCTGGGGCGTCATCTATCCGCCGCAGGTGGCGATCGTCGGCTTCGGAACGCCGATGATGCGGCCGTGGGCGGTCGACGGGATGGTGGGGCCGCGCAAGACCGTCGTGGTGACGCTCGCCGGCGACCACCGGGTCAGCGACGGCCACCGCGGCGCCCTCTTCCTCCACACCATCGTCACTCTGTTGCAGGAACCGGAGGCCCTATGAGCGCGAACGATCCGAGAGCCGTCCTCGTCGAGGAACTGGGCCGTATCGCCCCCGACGTCGACGTCGCCACCATCGACGAGAGCGCCGATCTGCGCGAGGAGTTCGACATCGACTCGATGGATTTCCTCAATCTGGTGACGGCGCTGGCCAAGCGCTTCGCCATCCTCATTCCCGAGGCCGACTACCCGCGGCTCGGCAGCTTCGCCAAGGCGGTCGCCTATCTCGGCGAGAAGGCCGTCGCCGCCTGACGGTGGCCGTGCGCCGGCCGCTTCCGCGCCTTCGGAGACGGGGAGGGGGCGTCGTCGGCCGGCCGAACCGTTTCGGTTGGCCGCATCCGCTCGGATGGCTATAGAAAGAGGGATGTTCCAGAAGGAAGTCCCCTCGATCGTGACGCCGCATTCGCCTCCGAAGCCGGATCGGATCCTCGACCGACCGCCGCTCCCCGAGCTCCGGGGAGCCGGGACCGTGTGGCGTGATCGCCGGCTCGCCGCCTCGCTCGGAACCGCCGATCCTCGCCGCCACGACGGCTCGTACAGGGGCCGGTGATGAGGATCCTCCAGGTCTGCCCCTATGCGATGGAACGGCGCGGCGGTGTGCAGAACCATATCCGCGACATCGCCCGCTGGCTCGCCGCCGAGGGTCACGAGGTGACGATCGTCGCGCCCGGACCGGGGGAAGCGGGCGGCGATCCATCGGTCCTGCCGCTCGGCCGCCATCTGAGCATCGGCCTGTCGGGCACCCGCTTCGAGGTGACCTGGGTCGGCAACCGCGAATTGGCCGAGGCTACGCGACGGCTCGATGCCGCCACGATCGACATCGTCCACGTCCACACGCCCTTCGTGCCGGCCTTGCCCTATCGGGTGTGGCGCGCCTTCGGCCGACCGACCGTCGCCACCTTCCACGCGACGCTGCCGCCGCAGGACCGGCTGTTGCGCTCCGTGCTCGGGCCGGTGGCGCGGAGAATGCGCGACCGCGCGGCGGCGGCGATCGCCGTCTCGCCGAGTGCGGCGGAGCTTCTGAAACCGGAACGGCGTGATCGTCCGATCGACCTGTTGCCGCCGGCGATCGACCTCTCGGCGTGGCGCGCCGCCGGACGGGCGGCGATGGACGCGGCGGTCGGAGCGCCGACCGATCGACCGCCGCAGGTGCTGTTCCTCGGCCGGTTAGAGGCGCGCAAGGGGCTCGGCGTGCTGGTCGAGGCCTGGCCGGAGATCGTGCGGCGCTGCGGCGATACGGCCCCCGAACTGATCATCGCCGGTGGCGGCGAACTCGCGCCGCTCGCCGAAGGGCTGGTGGCGCGCGGGGCCGGGCGGGTGCGCATCGTCGACACGCCCGATGACGCGACGGCGCGGCGGCTGGTGGCCGAGGCCGATCTCTTCGTTTCGCCGGCGCCCTGGGGCGAGAGCTTCGGGCTGGTGCTGATCGAGGCGATGGCGGCGGGCACACCGGTCGTCGCCGCCGCCAATCCGGGCTACGCCGGGGTGCTGACCGGACCGGGCGCGGCATCCCTGGTGCCGCCGGGCGACGCGTCGGCCCTGGCGCGCGTCGTCGCCGGCCTGCTCGCCGATGCGGACCGGCTGCGGGCTCTGCGCGCCTGGGGCTGCGATCACGTCGAGCAGTTCGATGTCGCCGCGGTCGGGCCACGGCTTCTCGACGTCTACCGGCGGGTGACGATGGGGCTGTGAAGGCGCCGCGGTTGCCGAGCGCACGCCTGTCGCGGATCAGTCTTCGGTGCGTCCGAAGGCGAGCGCCACGTTGAGGCCGCCGAAGGCGAAGGAATTGGACAGCGCCACGCCGATCGGTAGTTTCCGCGCCACGTCGGGCGTCGGGTCGATGCCGACCTCCGGGTCGGGCCCGAGATAGTTCAGCGTCGGCGGCACGATTCCATGCTCCAACGCGGCGATGGTGGCGATCGCCTCGATCGCCCCGGAGGCGCCCATGGCGTGGCCGACCATCGACTTGGTCGAGGACACCGCCACCTGCTCGTCGCGATCGCCGAAGACGGCGCGGATCGCTGCGGCTTCGGCGCGGTCGTTGGCGGCGGTGCCGGTGCCGTGGGCGTTGATGTAGTCGATCGCGCTCGCCTCCAGCCCGGCGTCGGCGAGGGCGTTGCGGATGGCGCCGGCCATGCCCACCGGATCCGGCGCGACGAGATCGCCGGCATCGCTGCTCATGCCGCCGCCGAGGTAACGGGCCGCGGGCCGGACGCCGCGCGCGGCGGCTCGGCCGGGGCGCTCCAGCACCAGCATGGCGGCGCCTTCACCGACGATCAGGCCCTTGCGGCCGACCGAGAACGGCCGGCAGGTGTCGCCGGAGACCACCCGGAGCGCGTCCCAGGCGCGCAGGTAGCCCTCCGAGAAGCAGGAATCGGTGCCGCCGACGACCGCGACGTCGACGAGGCCGGCGCGGATCATCGAGGCGCCGACGAGCATCGCATGGGCGGCCGAGGCGCAGGCGCTGGTGACGCCGAAGACCGGCCCGCGAGCGCCGATCTCTCGGGCGATGCGGCTCGCCGGGGCGCTGCCCATGGTCTGCGGGATGGTCAGCGGCGGGATGCGGCTGTCGGTCCGGAAGATGCGGCGGAAGCCGTCGTCGAGAATGTCGATGCCGGCGTTGGCCGTGCCGACGACGACGGCGATGCGGGTCGGGTCGACGGCATCACTCGCAAGGCCGCTCTCCGCCCACGCAGCCCGTGCCGCCACGGTGGCGAACTGGGCGAACCGGTCGAGCATGGAACGGGTGCGGTCGTCGAAATGGGCGGCGGGATCGAAGTCGCGGATCGGCGCGCCGTTGGAGAATCGCAGCGAGAACCCCTCGATGTCGAGGGCACCGATCGCCGATCGCCCCTCGATGATCGCGCGGGCGAACGTCTCCACCGATTGCCCGAGGCTCGACACGATGCCGCGCCCGGTGACGTCCAGCCCCGGAACCTGCATCACGAGGCGCGCTTCTCTTCGGGAATGAAGCCGATCAGGGTGTCGATCAGTTCGCCGACGGTGTCGAACTTGGCGTCGGGCGTCAGGTTGACCTCGATGTCGAACTCTTCCTCGATCGCGAAGACCACGTTGACGACGTCGATGGAATCGATGGCGACATCTTCGCGCCGCGTCTCACGCGTCAAGACCACGGACTTGTCCTGAATTTCCTTCTGGATGAACTCGATGATCCGGCGGTCGAGTGCGGACAGCTGCCCGTCCGATTCTCTGACGGTCGCTGCCGTTGCCGTGTTCGACATGTATCCATCCCTTCGGGCGGCGCGCTCTTCATCGAACCTTCGGGTGATGGTGCGAGTGCGACGCGAAATGCGGGCTCGGAGCCCCCGGCCATGATGACGATCTCGTCGTGCCGCGTATCACGAACCGAACTTGCCGTGAAGGGAAGTTGGTGAAATTCCACATTGTTCATACCTTCGACGACTTCGGGTCGCGAGTCGCTGCCGACGACCCGGTGGCGGTCGGCTGGTGGCGCCGGCATGGCGCTTCGACGCAGCCGCCGGGCTACTGCGAAGATGACCCGGGCCGAGCGACGCGATATAGATGACACACTCGCCCCGGCACGAAGGGCGCTTCGCTCCTGCGTGGCCGGAAGGATGGTCGTCGGCGGAGGAAGACGGACTCGTGCCGAGCCGATCCGACAGATTCACTCGCCGCTTTCGTCCATCGTCCAGGTGATCATGACTTCGACCACATCTTTCGAGGCGTTCGTCAAACGGCGGGCGCGCCTCGCCGGCCAGTTCTTCCTCGAGGGCCTCGGGGAGGCCAACCCGTGGTTCGCGCGTGTCGACGGCCTGCAGGAGGCGGTCGAGGCGCGCGGCCGTCGGTTCGTCAGCTTCGGCAACTACGACTATCTCGGGCTGTCGCACCATCCCGAGGTGCGGTCGGCGGCGGTCGAGGCGGTGCGTGAGCACGGGACCGGCGTCAACGGGTCGCGGCTGGTCGGCGGCGAGCGCAACTTCCATCGCGCCTTCGAGGCGGATCTGGCGGCCTTCGTCGGCACCGAAGCGGCGCTCACCCTGGTCAGCGGCTATCTGACCAATCTGACGCTGATCCCGCATCTGCTCGGCGGCGACGACCTGCTCGTCGTCGACGAATACGCCCACAACAGCATCATGATGGGCGGCCGTTCGACCCGATCGACGGTCAGGAGCTTCCGCCACAACGATCTCGATCACCTCGATCACGTCCTCGGCGAGGCGCGGGCCAACCACCGCAACTGCCTGATCGCGGTCGAGAGCCTCTACAGCATGGACGGCGACCACGTCGAATTGCCCCGCCTGCTCGACATCCGCGACCGCCACGGCGCCTGGGTGATGGTCGACGAGGCGCATTCCTTCGGCGTCATGGGTGCCACCGGGCGCGGCATCTGCGAGCATTACGGCGAGGATCCGAAGCGGATCGACCTGATCATCGGCACCCTGTCGAAGACGCTCGCCTCGTCGGGTGGCTTCGTCCTGTCGCACGGTCTGGCGATCGAACTCCTGCGCTTCACCCTGCCGGGCTTCGTCTACAGCGTCGGCCTGTCGCCGGCGGTCACCGCCGGCGCGCATGCGGCGTTGAAGGCGCTCGTCGACGAGCCGCAGCGCGTCGCCCGCCTGAAGGCCAATTCCGAGATGTTCCTCGCCAAGGCCAAGGCGGCGGGGCTCGACACCGGCATGGCGACCGGCTGCGCCATCGTGCCGGTCCTCTTCTCCGACTTCGCCGTCACGCTGGAGAAGGCCGCGGCGCTGCTGCGCGAGGGCATCTATGCCCCGCCGGTGGTCCAGGTCGGCGTTCCGCAGGATGCGCCGCGGATCCGCTTCTTCTTGTCGGCCGATCACACGGAGGCCGACATCGACGACGCCATCCGCGTACTCGCCGCCCCGACCGGTGCCGGCTGAGGCCGGGACGGGCCGAACTTGCACGGCTCATGCGGCAAGGCGTAGAAACGGCTCGCGAAACGACGGCGAGATCGAACAGGTGGACATCCGACGAGCACCCGAAAGGGGTGCGCCGAGATATGTGCTGACCGCCGATTTCGGCACCGGCGGCGTCAAGGTCGGGGTCGTCGATCGCACGTCCTCGCTCGTCGCCGTGACCGTCGAGCACTATCCGTTGTCGCGCCCCGCGCCGATGTACGCCGAACAGCGGCCGACCGACTGGTGGTCGGCCTTCGTGCGGGCGGTCGGCGATCTGCGTGCCGCCGTGCCCGATCTCGCTGAGGGGCTCGGCGCCATAGCCTTCTCCGCCCAGATGTGCGGCATCGTCTGCGTCGACGCGACCGGTCATCCGCTGCGTCCCGCGATCATCTGGCTCGACAAGCGCGCCGCCGACCTCACCCGTTCGGTGGTCGGCGGCTTTCCGGCGGCCTTCGGCTACAACATCCCCAAGGCGATCGCCTGGCTCCACCTCGCCAACGGCGGACCGCCGCTCAACGGCATGGATCCGCCGAGCAAGATCGCCTGGGTGCGCAAGCACGAGCCGGAGATCTGGGCGGCGACCGCCAAGATCCTCGACGTCCGCGACTGGCTCGTCCACCGCGCCGCCGGCCGCTTCGTCACGACAGCGGATTCGGCCAATCTCACCTGGTTGATGGACACCCGGCCGGGCAGGGAAGGGTGGTCGGAGCGGTTGTGCCGCATGGTCGGCGTCCCGAGCGACCGCCTGCCGGAGATCGTCGACGGCAGCGACGTCGTCGGTGGTCTGACGGCTCAGGCGGCGGCCGAACTCGACCTGCCGGAGGGCGTCCCCGTCGTCGCCGGCTGCGGCGACGTGGCGGCGACCGCGCTCGGCTCCGGCGCGGTGGAGTTCGGCGAGCTGCACGTCTGTGCCGGCACCAGCTCCTGGGTCGGCGGCTTCCTGCCCGATCGCCGCGTCAGCGCCCGCCATTCCTACGCCACGGTAGCGAGCCCGGTCGGCTTCCGGCCGCTGCTCATCGCCACGCAGGAGACCTGCGGCGGTGCCTTCCATTGGCTCAGCGAGGTGCTGGCGGGTCCCGGCGGGCATTTCGACGACGACATCGGCGATTTCCTGGCGAGCGCGGCGCGGCGCGACGTCGACGATCCGCTGTTCCTGCCGTGGCTCGCCGGCGAGCGCTGCCCGATCGACGACCATCGGCTGCGCGGCACCCTGCTCGGTCTGCGCTTCGGCCACGGCCGCGAGACGCTGATCCGCGCCGTGATCGACGGGACCGTGCTCAACCTGCGTTGGGCGCTCCAGGTGGTCGGCCGCGAACGCGGCGTGCGCCACGATCCGCCGCTGCCGCTGGTCGGCGGCGTCGGCCAGAGCCCGGTGTTCGCCCAGACCCTCGCCGACGCCACGGGACGAACGGTGGTGGTGACGACGCCGCGCTTCGCCGGCCTGATCGGAGTCGCGGCGCTCGCCGCGCCGGTCCTCGGGTGGGCGGCGGATCCGCTCGCGGCGATCCGCGGCGCGGTGCGGAAAGAGGCGCAGGAGTATCGGCCCGACCCGCGCGAACGGCGGCTCCTCGATCTGCGTTGGGCGGAATTCTCCTCGGCGCGGCGTTGGGTGGTGCCGTGGTCGCGGCGGCGGTATGCCGGCACGAGTGGTTTCGGAGGTGGCGGGCGATGATCGACGGCCTGTTCAAGACCCACATCGATCCCCTGTGGGAACGCGCGGCGCGGCCGCTGGCGGCGACCGGTGTGACGCCCAATCAGGTGACGCTGATCGGCCTGGTGCTGGTGGCGGTGAACGTCGCCGCATTCTCGTGGCACCGTTCGACGCTGGTGCTCGGCCTCGGCCTGATCGTCGCCTTCGCCTTCGACGCGCTCGACGGCGCGGTGGCGCGGCTCACCGGGCTCTCCAGCCGGCGCGGCGGCTATCTCGACGCCGTCGTCGATCGCTACCAGGAACTGGCGATGATGCTGGCGCTCGGCTGGGCGAGCGGCGCCTGGATGGCGGCGATCATGGGCCTCGCCGGAGCCTACCTCACCAGCTACGCCAAGGCGCGCACCGCCATCGAGATCCCGGTCGACAACGACCGCTGGCCCGATCTCTTCGAGCGCCAGGAGCGGATCCTCTTCCTCTGCGGTCTGATGATTCTCGCCGGGACGGTGTTCCGCTCGATGGAGATCGAGGTCGAGGCGCTCACCGTGGGGATGTGGATCTACGCCGGGCTCACCCAGTTCACCGCCCTGCAACGGGCGCACCGTGCCTGGACCATGCTGAAGCAGGCGGACGAGACCGATCCGCTGCCGAAGCGCGAGCCGCGGTCGGGCGATTCGGCGTGAACGGTCGACGGCCTCGCGCCGCGCCGCCGTGCTCGACCGAGAGACCGGCTCAGGAGGTGGGGTTCGGCACCGCTTCGCCGGACACCGCGGCGGTTTCGCGCGCCACGCCGCGTGACCTGGAGAAGCGCGAAACGTCGACGAAGAACGCCGCCAGATAGGTCAGGAAGACCAGGATCAGAACGGTCTCCAGCTCGACGTAGACGGAGACGATCCACCGGGTGGCCGGGCCGAAATCCATCGACTTGATGCGGAAGAAGACACCGTAGAGAGCGGCCGCGGCGACCACGACATAGCCGGCGCGGGCGCGCCAGCGGGCGGGGAAGAACGCGGTGTCGCCCGCGGCCCGGGCCGGGGCGACGAGCGAATGATAGATGGCGGCGAAGAGGATCGTCGCCGCCTGACCGGCGAAGAAGACGTAGCTGCCGATCATGTGCAGCCGATTCTCGCCGGTGGTGCTGCCGAAGCGATGGTGGGAGAGCATCACCATGCCGACGCAGGCCGCCGTCATGGCGACCCACATCACCGGCCACAGACCTCGCGCGATCCGGTCGCGAGTGACCCCGATCGCCGGCGGACGCGGATGCTCGGCGACGAACATCCACAGGATGACCTGCACCGAGAGCCACAGGATCGCCGCCGCGATGGTGATCCAGAAGGCGAAGGGCTCACCGATCGCCGGATCCGAGATGGCGCGGCTGATGGTCAGATAGACCTTCGGGTCGGCGTCGGGATGGAGGACGTGGAAGGTGACCCGCGCCCACAGGATCGCCGGGACGACGATCACCGGCACCGAGGCGATACCGATGGCGGGGAGCCACGAGAGCCGATCGGCGAACGAGCGAAAGCGGGTCGGGTTCGCGCGGGCATTGGTCATTCGTCGAGAATCCCGGTTTCTCCGTCGAAGGATCGCCGTCGCGGCGGGCCGATCCACGTCCCTCTTCGATTAGAGCAGGGGGGCTATGAAGTCCACCTCTCGCCGTGCCGGCGTGACGAGCCGGACCGGGGGCCGGGCCGAGGATGGCGCCGGCGGCGCGCCCGGGTGACCGCGCCGGCGCGTCGTGTCGACGCAGGCGGAGAAGCGCGGCATCGAAGCGGACGATCTGCCGGCGCACGGGATGGTGGCGGCCGAGCGAGCGATCTATAAGCATGGCGTTCCTCCTCGCTCGGAGACGCCGCATATGGACGCCTGCCCACCGCCGTTCCTCTCGTTGGTCGGCGAGAACCTTCGGACCCGCTGGACCGTCAAGATGTGGACGGCGTGGGGCTACGTCCTCTTCTACCGGCCGCTCAGCCTCGCCATCGCCTGGGGCTTGGCTTTCACCTCACTGTCGCCGACCTCGGTCACGCTGATCGGCGGCCTCTCGATACCGGCGATGGTCGCTGCGGTCGTCCTGCTGCCGGTCGAGGTCGCCATGCCGGTCATCGGTCTGGCGGCCTATCTCGGCGGCCTCTTCGACTGCGTCGACGGCGACCTCGCGCGCATCACCGGCCGCACCTCGCGATTCGGCGGCTACATCGATTTCCAGATCGACGTGGTGCGCTGGGCGGTCTTCTACGTCACGGCCGGCATCGCCGCCGACGAAGCGGCCGGCGACGAGCACACCTGGACGACGGTCGCGGCGACGGCGGCGTGGCTGAAGGTCTTCGCGCGCGGCGCCCGCGACTACCGCATCTCCAAATTGGGTCGCGACCCCGACACGACGGAATCGCGAGGGGTGAACCGGACGTTCGCGGGCGTGATCGTCGCGTTCTTCTCCGGCATCGACGGCAGTCTGCCGATCCTGGTGGTGGCGGGATGGTGGGCCGGCGTCGGCGGGTGGGCGCTGATCGTGCCCCTGGTCCTGTCGATCGCCGACGCGGTCGAGACCCAGTACGCCAACATCGTCCGCTACCGGCGGGCCGATCGAGAAGCCTGAGACGGGGCGGCGTCATGGCCCGTGCGAGCCGTCCGCCCGACCGCGCTCGATGTCCCAGGGGTAGGTGATCTTGACGTTGCTCTCCTCGCCGTCGATCAGGTGGACGCCGACGCCGATGCGGTGGACGAGATCGATGAGGCTCTGGCCGACGAAACCGTCGCGGTCGGCGGCTGCGATCGCGGCGCGCAGCACCTCGGTGGTGTAGACCTGCGGCGTCTGCGTCTTGACCAGGGCGGTGCGATCGACCGAACCGACGACCATGCCGTCGCGGGCGAGGCTGTAGGCGTCTCGGACCTCGACCGGCAGCGCCAGGGCGACGGCGTCGTGACCGGCGGCGGCGTCGGTGACGCGCAGGTAGAGCTCCGGCGAGGCCATCGCCCGGGCGACGTCGTGGATCAACACCTTGGCGGTCACGACCTCGCGCAGCATCAGCGCCACCGTCTCCTGACGGGTCGCGCCGCCGGGCAACACCGTCACCCTGGCCCCCAACAGCTGCTCGCCCTCGACCACGTCCTCGCTGCGCAGCGCCAGGATGATGCGGTTGCCGAGGATCCGGGCGCGCTGCACCGCCTGTTCCATCAGGGTGGCGCCGCCGACCCTGAGAAGCGCTTTCGGCAGTCCGCCCATGCGCTGGCCGGAGCCGGCGCCGAGAAGGATCGTGGTGATGTCGTCGCGGCCGCCGATGTCCATGATGTCGTCGTCACTTTCCGCCGCCGATGTCGGCCTGCGCCCCGCGTTCGCGCCGTTGTCTCCGCGGTCCGGTTCAGCTTCCGCCCGGCATGATGCCACGCGACGGTCTCGTCGCGCATCGGGGAGATTTCCGACGCCCGGTCGCGGATCGCCGCAGCCGTCCGGCGGCCTTCAGGCTCGCCAGTCGCGCGCCGCGACGACGGCGACGAACAGCGGCACCGCCGCGAGCGCGATACCGACCGGGATCCAGGCGGCGGCTTCGGGGGGGATGATTCGCAGCTCGCCGGCGGCGATGAAGACGCGGACCGCGACATGGATCGAATATCCGGCGAGAACACATCCGGCCAAGACAGGCAGGCTCGGCCGTCGGGCGCCGGCGAAGAACGACACGCTCGCCGCCAGTAGCGCCATCGCCAGCGGCATCAGCGTGTTGGCGCGACGGACCTCGAGCCACACGCGGTAGTCGGCGCCGACCAGCATGTCGGTGCCCGAGGCGATGATCTCGCGCAGGTCGTCGTCCGGGACGTATTTCGCCGGAACGCCCATGTAGGTGACGGCGAGGGGGTGCAACGGGATGGTCAGGAGTTCCTCGCCGGTCCGTGTCGAGACCCGCATCGACGAGGGTGAAGCGGGATCGCGGGTCCATCGAATCGCGTCGCGGAAGCGCCAGACGTCGGGCGTGCCGGATGGCTCGGCCCGTGCGGCGCGGATCACCTCGCTCACCCGGCCGAGGTCGTCGAGCCGATAGACGTCGACGTCGACGAGTTCCGCCGGCGGGCCGAATCGAATGTCGGCATGGACGAGACGGTCGGCCGACATGAACCATACCGGCTTCGCCGGCCGATCGCGGACGTAGCGCTCGCCGTAGGCGCCGAGTTTGGCCACCGACTGGGCAAGCACCGCCTCCGGCCGCCACCTGGTCTCGAGCGTGTACTGGAGCGGCGCCAGCACCAGGCCGACCGCCGCGGCGGGGCCGAGCGCTCTCAGCGGGTGGCGTCCGGAGATCCAGTGGATGGCACGGCGGCGGGTCAGGATCGACCACAATTCGAAGGCGAGAATGCCGACGAAGACGGCGATCGGCAGGAGCCGCGTCACCATGTCGATGATCCTGAGACCGAGGTACCAGGCGAGGAGACTGGCCTTCGCCAGAACGCCGCCGCCGGCCGCGGTCGAGGTCACCTGATCGAAATAGCGCGCCAGATCGATCGAGATGGCGACCAACAACAGCACCACCTGAACGGTGACGACGAACAGCAGGTGCCCGCGGAAGTCCTGCCGCGCCATGATGCCGGGCAGGCCGAGCGGGTGGAACAGGCCGACGTGAGGCGGGCGGCGCAGCGCGGCGGGTGTGTGACCGATCACGAGCGCCCCCCGCGCGGCGCCACGATGGCGGGATAGCGCCACACCACCGCGCTGGCGAGGACGGCGAGGAGGATCGCCACCGCGACGCCGCCCTGGAGGAAGCCACCGCCGGTGGTGGCGACGCCGAAGCCGCGCACCATCCGCACCAGGGCGAGATCGATCACCACCATGGCCGCGCCCGCCGCCGGCAGAGCGAAGAAGCGGCGCCGTCCATCGGCGAAGGAGACGGCGATCGCCGCCATGAACACCGCGGCGACCGACAGCCAGGCCCGGGTGACGATCTCGGCGGCGCGCAGGCCGACCGACTTCTCGGCGATGGTCTTCGCGGTTGTGCGGATCAGGTCGGCCAGATCGTGATATTCGGGCTGATCGGGCAGGATCGGCTCGCGCAACGCCTTGTCGAGGTCGATGTCGCGGCTCACCGTACCGAGCCGGAAACCGGAGCCGCCGGCGAGCGTCTCCTCGGTCGTGTCGGTCGCGGGCACCTTCAGCGCCAGATCGGAGACGGTGACGTCGCGCAGCGTCAGATGATAGCGACGTTGTCCGTCGATATCGGTCAGATCGTAATCGGTCGCCGCGACGATCCGCTCGACACCGTCCTGGCGCGGCAGGAAGATCAGCAGCCGGCGGGCCTCGCCGCTCTTCCAACTGGGCGAAACGAAGGTGTAGCCGTTGAGGCTTTCGACCTCGTCGCGCTTCAACCCGTTGCGCACGGCGTCGACGACCATGTCGCGGGCCGCGGTGAGGAACAGCCGGTCGCGCGTGGCGCGTGCGAGCGGGTCGACCCAGCCGGCGACGACGACGACGAGGAGCGCCGCGACGAACCCGAAGCCGAGGAGACTGCGCAGCAGCCCCCACGGGCCGACACCGGCGCCGGCGAGGACGACCGTCTCACCGCCGCCGCGAGCCTCCGTCAGGGCACGGTAGATGCCGATGAGCAGGGCGAGCGGCATCGCCGTGATCAGGATCTCCGGGGCGGTCAAGGTCAGGACCAGGGGAAGGTCGGAGAGCGGCGCGTTGCGCTTGATCAGCGTCTCGACCAGCGTGGTGAGGCGCTCCGCCAGAAAGACGACGAGGACGAGGCCGAGCGTCGCCCCCAGGGCTCCGAGGCAACGTCGGATCAGGTAGAGACCATAGGTCCGCACCATACGTGCGCAGCCTCTCATGGACGGAAGGAACATCGAACGTCGGCCCGGACGAGCCGGACTCGTCCTGGGAAGCGGAATCATATCTGATGGTGGCCATGGTCAAAAGTCTCGCCTCCGACGGTCGTCCGACCCTGCGCTTCGTCTGGTCCCATCCGGCGCACGTCGTCTCGCTGTCCGGCGGCCTCGGTGTGTCGCCGTGGGCGCCGGGAACGGTCGGTGCGGCGGGGGCGGTGCTGCCGGCGTGGCTGCTGCTCGCGCTGCCGTGGCCGTGGCTGGCGGTGATCTTCGCTGCGACATTCTGCCTCGGGATCTGGGCCGCCGATGTCACCGGGCGGGCGCTCGGGATCGACGATCCCGGCTGCGTCGTCTTCGACGAGACCTGGGCGATGGCGCTGGTCTTCCTCGCCATCCCGGCGCATCCGGTGTGGTGGCTCGCCGGCTTCGTCGCCTTTCGCTTCTTCGACATCGTCAAGCCGCAGCCGATTCGCGCCGTGCAGGACAATCTCTCGGGCGGTCTCGGGGTGATGGCCGACGATCTCGCTGCGGCGATCGCCGCGATCGCGGCGATCGATCTCGCGGTCTACGCGGTCGGGCGCTTCTGAGTCGCGGGCCTCAGACCACCATCGACACCAGGGCGAGGGCCGGGGCGGTGACGATCCAGGCGTCGACGATGTCGAGGACGCCGCCCTGGACGGGGTGGATGGCGGGATAGTCCTTGACCCCCACCTGCCGCTTGATCGCCGACGCCGCGAGGTCGCCGGCGACCGTCGCCACCGGCGCGACGACGGCGACGAGCAGGGTGTGGACGAGCGACCAGCCCATCACCGCGATGCCGAGCACCGCGGTCACCGCGGTGACCGCGGCGAGACCGACGAGGAGGCCCTCCACCGTCTTGCGCGGGCTGAGACGCGGGAAGGCTGGGCGGCGGCCGAACAGCTTGCCGCCGAGGACGGCGGCGCTGTCCATCACCTCGACCAGCAGGAAGGCGACGAGCAGGATCGCCCCGCCGTCGGGCCGCGCCGCGACGCCGGCGAAGGCGGCGAGCGCGGCGAGCGGGAAGACCAGGAGCACGGCGGCGTCCTGGTAGGTCGCCGGCTTCGACATCCAGGTCACCGCCATGACCCCGACGACCAGGACGACGAAGCCGGCCGCCGCGCCGGTCGCGCCGGAGGAGAAGGCGAGGAGGGCGGCGACGGCGGCGAGGGTGGCCACCGTCAGCGGCGTGATCGGTTCGCCCGCCCCGCGAAAGAGGACCTTCGTCGCCTCCCAGCCGCAACGGGCGGCCAGCAGCGTGACACCGAGCGCCGTCACCGGCCCGCCGGGCACGACGAAGCCGAGCGCCACCGCGACGATGGCGACCTCGGAGATCAGTGCCGGCCACAGGGCGCGGGCCTTCTCGGCGGTCGCCGGCAGGAGCGACAGCACCCCGACGAGCGTCACCGCGACGGCGAGGAAGACGCCGACGAGAACGGCGAGGGCAATGGTTTCGCTCACGGTTTTCGCCTCGTGATCGATCGGGCGACGCGGTGCTGGTGCCAGCGCAGCGCCGGGCCGAGGAGGGAATGGAGCCGGGCGAGGAGCCCGAGCGTGACGCCGGGAGCGACGGTGAACCGACCGGCGGCGGCGGCCTCCAGCATGCCCTTCGCCACCGCGTCCGCCGTCCACAGGCCGGCGCCGGCGGTGATCGCCGCGGTGACGGCCGGCTTGGTGCGGCGCTCGGCGGCGAGCTGCGGCGTGTCGGTGTCGGGCGGGTAGGCGAGGGTGACGGAGATGCCGTGTTCGGCGAGCTCGACCCGGAGGACCTCGGCGAGGCCGCGCACCGCGAATTTCGACGGCGCATAGGCCGAATAGCCGTAGATGCCGAAGAGTCCGGCGCCGGAGGAGACGAGGACGATGCGGCCACGACCGGTCGCCCGCATCGACGGCACCACGGCGTGGACCGCGGCGAGCGTGCCGAGATAGTTGACCTCGATCTGGGCGCGATGGGCGTCGAGCGGCTGTTCGACGAAGAGTCCGGGTTCGGCGATGCCGGCGGAAGCGATCAGCCAGGCGACGGGGCCGTGTTCGGCGGTCACCTTCGCCACCGCTTCGGCCACCGCCGCCTCGTCCCGGACGTCGAGCGGGTGGGTGGAGACCCGGGCGCCGGGGACGGCGGCGCGGATCGCCTCGGCCGTCGCGTCGAGGAGATCGGGGCGGCGGGCGACGAGCGCGACGGGATGGCCGAGCCGGGCGAGGCGCAGCGCCGCCGCCGCGCCGATGCCGCTCGAACCACCGGTGACGACGGCCGGCCCCGTACGGGTGGCGGTGTCGTCGCGCCCCATGGCGTCAGCCCTCGGCGGCGCCTTTCGCGAAGGCGAGCATGTCGGCGAGACCGATCTCGTCGTCGACCTGCACCGGCGGGTGCTTGAACAGGAAGCTCGCCAGCGAGCCGAGATCGCCCGCGAGGCCGCGATCCTTGGCGATCTTGGCGAGGCGGATGCCGATCAGCGCCATCGCCGCCGCATTGGGCGAATCCTCGACCGAGACGCGCGCCTCGATGTTCATCGGCACGCCGCCGAACAGCCGGCCTTCGAGCCGCACATAGGCGATCTTGTTGTCGTTCAGCCACGGCACGTAGTCGGACGGGCCGATACGGATCTGCTGATCGTCGAGCCGCTCGACCATGGCGGTCTGCACCGCCTCGGTCTTCGACAGGCGCTTGGTCAGCAGCCGGTCGTGATCCATCATGTTGAGGAAGTCAGTGTTGCCGCCGACGTTCAGCTGATAGGTGCGGTCCATCTTGACGCCGCGCATGTCGAAGAGATGCGACAGGGTGCGGTGGACGATGGTGGCGCCCATCTGCGCCTTGAAGTCGTCGCCGAGCACCGGCACGCCGCCGGCCTTGAACTTCGCCGACCACTTCGGGTCGGAGGCGATCAGCACCGGGATGCCGTTGACCAGGGCGCAACCCGCCTCGATGGCGCAAGAGGCGTAGAATTCGACCGCCTCCTGCGACCCGACGGGCAGGAAGTTGATCATCACCTCGACCTCACGCTCGCGAAGGTGGGCGACGATCGCGGCGCGGTCGAGCGCCGGCGCGGTCGAGACGACGAACGAGCGCTCGGCCATCTGGTTGCGCATGAAGGCGGAGACGCCGTCGAGGTCGGGGCCGCGCTGCACCGTCACGCCGGCCTTCGGCACGTCGGGTTTGAAGATCGCGGTGCAGTTGGGCGCCTGGAAGATGGCTTCCGAGATGTCGAGACCGACCTTGCGGGCGTCGACGTCGAAGGCGGCGACGATCTCGATGTCTTCCGGACGCCATCCACCGAGGACGGGGAAGGGAACGCCGATCGCGGCCTCGCCCTCGGCGCGGCAGTAGGCGACGCCCTGGACGAGCGAACTCGCGCAATTTCCGAGACCGACGATGGCGGTGCGAATTTTCCGAGACATGTGATGCCCCTTGGCAGGTGTTCTTCGCGCAACGACGGACGACCGGATGTCGGCGGATCGAGATCCGCCCGCGGTTTCCGCCGGTCTTCCCGACGATGAGCCGCCCCACCGCCCCCTGGCGGCACGACCCGCCGGTTCAATAGCGCCGATGGCGTCGAGGGGAAAGCCGTCGGACGATGTTTCCTCGCCATCTCGGCCCGCCGAACCGCGGTTTCACCGGAAGTTCTCACCGGATGCGGGCCGGGCAGGGGGCGCGAGAGGCGGTCTTCGAGCCGCGCCGGCCGGCCGGAGAGCCCCACGGTCGGTCGATCACCGGGCGCGAGCGCAGCCGTCCGGCCTCGCCCGAGGCGGGTCGCGGTGCCCGTGACAAAAGGTCGCGCACCGATGCGCGGGCGCACTTGTCAATTGCCGTAATCGAGCCGAATGTCGTTGGCATCGTCGCTCCGTCTTCAGCCGAGATTCCGACCCGCGATGATCCGTTCGCCGAATTCGCCGCCGCTCGCGTCGCCGAGCCTCGACACACGTCTCCATCCGTCGCGCCGGTCCGTCCTCGGTCTGGCGCTCGCTGCGGTGTGGGGAGATGCTCTCGTCGGTCGGGCGCGGGCCGAGCCGCAGATCGTCCTGCCCGCCATGCACTCGGAGATCTCGACCTTCACCGAACTGCCGGTGGTGCGGCCGCAACACGTGCCGCAGGACGACGGGATGCTGTTCTACGTCCAGCATTCGATCAACGCCAACGTCATCGTCTACGCCGCCCGGCGGGGCGCCGACGGCGGCTTGGATCGGAAGAGCCCCATCGAGGTGTTCTGGCGGCGCTATGCCTCGAAGGGCCAGAAGCGCGACCTCAGCTTCTTCGAGCGTGTCTTCGCCTTCGGTGTCAACGCGCTGTCGTCGGGTGAGGGGCGCTGGTCGATCGGCCTGGTCAGTTGGCACGAGCGCGAGGGGACGCTCGACATGGGGCCGAACGGCAAGCCGCGGCTCCTCATTCCCGTCGACAAGCGGCCGATGCGGCCGGTCTACGTCTATGCCGAGGCGGTGAACGACGGCTTCATCCCGTCGATTCGTCACATCGACCTCTACGCCGCGATTGACGGCGAGAAGGGTTACGTGCGCGAACGCGTCCATTTCGGATGAGACCGAAGGGACGACGGCGTCCACGGCCTTCCTCCGCGCGACCAACCGGGGCGGGGCCGGTCGGTGTCGGCTCGCCGGGGTGTTTCACGACCTTTGCCGTGGAGACGTACGATCGCGAACTCGATCATCGGCGGCGACGGCGCCGCGGCTCGACCCGGCGAACTTCGCGGAGCCGTCGATCGGCGTCGCGGGATCCCCCGGTTCGCGTTTCGCCATCGCTACGACCGCGTCACGGCGCGGCGGATCGATCGGGCCGTAGTGGCGATCGAGAACCGCGCGGACGCGATCGCTCCAGGAGGCCGGGATGGTGTTGAAACACATCGTCCGCGGCGCGAACCACCGCAACAGGGCGAGGCGCATCCGCACAAGGGCGGCGGTCGCGCGGCTCTCCTCGACATGGGCGAAGGAGAGGAGCACCGTATCGAAGGTCCGCACCGTGCGCGGCGAACGATCGCGCAGTTCGAAACCGTTGACCAGCATCTGCCAGTTCGCTCCGAGTTCGTCGTTCCGGAATCGCAGGGCGACGACGCGGTCGAGGAACGCGCCGCATTCCCTCCAGACCGTCTCGCAGGTCGTCCGACGCATGACGTGGAACGAATGCTCGGCTCGAAAGACCCGCCGCAGCCCGTGATCGTAGAGCCGAAGTGCCGTCTGGCTCACGGTCCGCGAGTGCCCCTCGTGGAGGACGGCGCCCGTCCGAGCCCGCCATCGCGGTAGGAAGCGGCCGCGCAGCGACAGCTCGCCGTCGACGACGAAATGCTCGCGCGGCGTGTTGCGCCAGAACAGGAAATCGTCGTTGGCGTAGAGGAAGACCTCCGACAGGCCGGGAATGCGGTGCACGAAGGGTTCGATACTGCGGTTGGAAAAGGTCGGCAGGATGGCCGCCGGCATGATCTGCGGATGTTCGACGATGTGGATGCGCGGGTCGTCGAGATCGACGGGCGGACGTTGACCGGGGGCGACGACGATGTGGATGTCGCGGATCCACGGCGCGAAGCGGCGCACCGAACGGACCGAATAGGCGATCTCGCCGATCTGGCGGTAGCGTGCGTCGTCGCCCGTGAGATCGTCGCGTTCGCTGTGACCCGTCGACGCGCTCAGATGGCGGCGTTTCAGGGCGCGGAACTTCGGGTCCGCTCCGTCGACCCACAGATAGACCAGGTCGATCGGCGCGGTCGGCGATATGCGTTCGGTCGGAGCGTCGGACAGGGGCATCGGTTCGGCGGTCGGTTTCACCGCGTCTCCGATACCGATTCGATCGCAATCGACGGATCTTCGGTTCGGATCGGTGGTGCTTCGCGGCGTCGGCCATACGGCCTGCCGTGAGGTTGCCGGTCGGGCCTTCCGAATGCGACTGACGGAAAGGCCGGCTCCGGTTCGTCTTCGACGCGCGGGCGCGCTTCGAAGCCGTCGAATTTTTCATCATCCGGCCGGAAGAAGCAACCCTTTGGGGCAATGACATCGGTCGAGGGCCGGAGCCGGCGCGGACCGGGATCCGCCGAGAATCTGCTCGTCGTCGTCCCCGTCGTGGCTTCCGCGTCCATCGAACGCGGGATTTCGGCTCGCCTCGATCGCATCGAGCCTGTAAGAGAGCGGTCGCCCGCCGACGCACGATGTCGGCGGGACGGCCTGCGCGAGCCGCGGGCGCCACCGAGCGCACCGCGAAGGGGGTGCGCGGTTCGCCGAGGTGATCGATGTTCGGGAAGATGTTCTCCTTCCTGTGGAGGAACGCGCCGAAGGGAACGGCGATCCCGGTGATCGTGCTGGCGATCGTCACCGGACTGTCGCGCAACGCCCTTCTGCACGTCACCAACGCCTCCGCCTCCGACGTCGGTAAACCCGACTTCTTCGGTCACTGGTTGCCGGTGTTCCTGGTGACGCTCGTCGCCTACGCGGTGCTTCACCTGGTCTATCCAGTGATGGCGCAGTCGCTCGTCGCCCGCATGGCGGCATCGTTGCGCCGCCGGCTGACCCACAATCTCCTCGAGGCGACGCCGCTCTTCGTCCAGAGCCGCGAGCACGGCGGCCTCTACCACATCATCACCACCGACGTTCAGGTGGTCACCGCCATCTCCCGAACGGTGATCGAGTTCCTGCCGGCGGTGATCTTCCTGATGCTGGCGACGCCGCAGGTGCTGGCGCTGTCGCCGGCCGTCGGCGGCTTCGCGCTTCTGGTGATGATCGGCGGCGTCCTCGGCTACTACCTGCAGCGACGCGCCATCTCCGGGCTGACCCGCCTCATCCGATCGGTCGAGATCGACTATTTCGAGCGCGTCTCGGACATCATCGGCGGTTTCCGCGAACTGAAGCTGCATCGCCCGCGCCGCCAGGATCTCGACGACGAGATCGGCCGCACCGTGGACGAGATCCGCGACGTCACCATCCGCATGGAACAGCGCTACGCCGCCAGCGAGGTGGTGATGCAGTCGCTGAAGTTCGTGCTGGTCGGCGGCATCGTCTTCATCGTTCCCTTTCTCGGTGGCGGCGACAGCACGGTCGTCTTCCAGTTGCTGACGGTGGTTCTGTTCTCGCTCGGCCCGTTCGAATCGGTGATCAAACAGATCCCGGCTCTGCTGCGGGCGATGGTGTCGTTCCGTCGCATCGACGAGCTGGATCTCGAGCTGAAGCGCTTCGAAGCCGTCGAAGAGGTCGATCGGCCGCCGCCGGGTCCGTTCGAGCGGTTGGCGCTGGAGGGGGTGACCGCCCATTATCCGCGTAGCGACGGACCGGGTTTCGAACTCGGGCCGATCGACTTCGAGCTGCGGCGCGGCGAGATCGTTCTCGTCGTCGGCGACAACGGTTCGGGCAAGACCACCTTCCTCAACGTGCTGGCGGGCCTTCTCGACATCGACGGTGGCCGCCTCACGGTCGACGGCGTGCCGGTCGAGGATCGCGACATGGCCGCCTACCGCGACCGCTTCTCGGCGATCTTCACGGTCTTCCACCTGTTCTATCGGCTCTTCGGCCTGTCGCAGGTCGACCCCGAGCACGCTCGCGCTCTCCTGAAGCGGCTCCAGCTCGACGAGGTCACCGACTACGTCGACGGTCGGTTCACCCAGTTGAACCTCTCCTCGGGCCAGCGCCGGCGGTTGGCGCTGGCGGTGGTGCTGCTCGAGCGCCGCGACATCGTCGTCCTCGACGAGTTCATCGCCGATCAGGACCCGGGCAAGCGCGAGTTCTTCTTCCTCACCCTGCTGCCGGAGTTGAAGGCGGCGGGCAAGACCGTGGTGGTCACCACCCACGATCTCGCCTGGGTGCCGCACTGCGACCGGCTGGTGCGCTTCTCCGGCGGGCGCATCGTCGCGATCGAGCACCCGGCCGCCGACGAGGGTCTCCTCACGGACTGACCGGGCGGGCCGCGGTGGCGGCGAAGCCGAGATCGGCGACAGCGGCGGCGCGATCGCCGACGAGGAAGAACAGGCGCATGTCGCGACGGCCCGTCGCGCCCTCCGCCGGACGTTCGCGCAGCCGCGTCGCCACCGTCGCCCCGACGGCGATCGGCGCCATGAAGCGCATGTTGAGACGGACGAGCGTCGCGTCGGGACCGGCGTCGGCGAGGACCTCCGCCGCGGCGGCGAACAGGGCGCCGGGCAGGACCGGCCCGTCGAGGCCGAGCGCCCGGGCGTGATCGGCGTCGGTGTGGATCGGATTGACGTCACCGACGAGATGCAGCCAGCGTCCGACCGGATCGGCTCCGAGCGGCCGGGTCGTGGCGCGGCCGACGGTGTCGGGGCTCGCGGCCATCGGCAGACCGGTGGCGGCGGCGAGTTGCGTCGCCTCGATCGGCCGGATCGAGGTGCGGAGCGCCGCGACGGTCGCACCGGCGACATCGACCAGATCGGCCTCGATGCGGAAGGGCGCGACGTCGCTCACCGGCTCCCCGAAGCGGAAGCAGACCTCGACCGGCTCGCCGGCGACGAGCCGCCCGCTCGCCTCGATCGCCAGTTGTTCCTGCACCAGGACGCGGCCGGGGCGCGGCGCGAACAGCGCGTCGCGGCGACCGGCGTCGAGACGGGAGAACAGGAGCAGCGGCGCGGCGAAGGGTACGGCGGGGCCGGCGGCCGTCCCGGTGACGTCGGCGACGAGGCCCAGGAGCTCGGCGATCTCGGCCGCCGTCACGGCGATCGTCTCGCCCATCGCGGTCACCCGCGTCCGGGCAGCGTCACCACCAGCGACGCGTTGATGCCGCCGAAGGCGAAGGAATTCGACATGGCGGCGTCGGCGGCGAAGGGCCGCGCGACGTTCGGCACCGGTTCGAAGCCGAGTTTGGGGTCGACGCCGAGGAAGTTGATCGTCGGCGGCGCGATCTGGGCACGCAATGCCTCGACGGTGACGATGAACTCCAGCGCCCCGCCGGCGCCGAGCGCATGGCCGTGGATCGGCTTGGTCGAGGAGACCGCCAGACCGTCGAAGGCGTCGCCGAAGACGGTACGCAGGGCGTTGGTCTCGGTGAGGTCGTTGGCGATGGTGCCCGTCCCGTGGGCGTTGACGTAGCCGATGCGCGCGGGATCGACGCCGGAGGATTCTACCGCCTTACGGATGCAGGTGGTGGCGCCGGTCTGATCGGGCCTGAGCAGATCGCTGGCGTCGGCGTTGGTGGCGTAGCCGACGAGCTCGGCGAGAACCGTCGCGCCGCGCGCCGCGGCCGCCTCCATCGATTCGAGCACGACGACGCCGGCGCCCTCGCCGAGCACCATGCCGCTGCGCTCCCGCGAGAACGGTCGGCAGTGCGAGGTGGTCATGACGTGCAGCGCTTCCCAGGCGGTGAAGGCGCCGTCGATGAGGAGCGCCTCGGCGCCGCCCGCCAGACAGCGATCGACGATGCCGGCGCGGATCAGATCGGCGGCGAGGCCGATCGACTGGGTCGACGAGGAACAGGCGGTGGAGATGCAGAGCGTCGGCCCGGTCGCCTTGAACTCCATGGCGATCCAGGAGGCCGTCGAGTTGGCCATCAACTTGGGGATCGCCATGACGTCGCTGCGCGCCGCCGGGTCCTCGACGAATCGGATGTAGCCCTGCTCGATGGTCTCTGCACCGCCGAGGCCGGAGCCCACCACGATCGCACAACGCTCGCCGAAATCCTCCGGCCCGAGCCCGGCCCGGGCCACGGCCTCGCGCGCCGCGGCGACGCCGAGAATGGCGGTGCGATCCTGGAAGCGCGGCTTGGCGGTTTCGAGCAGCGGCGCGAAGTCGGCGTCGGCGATCCGCGCCATCTGCTTGACCTGCTGGCGAAGGATGCGCGGGAAGAGCACCTCGCGCACCGCCGAGCGGCCTTCGCGAGCGGCGTCCCACAGACGATCGGCGCCGAAACCGCAAGCCGTGACCGCACCCAGTCCGGTAATGGCGATCGGTTTCAAGAGGCCACCTGTTGCCGGCGATGCTCTTCGATGTGGGCGACGACGACGTCGAGCAGCGCACCGACCGTCTTGGCCTCGGTCAGGCTCTCGTCGACAGGAACGTAGACGCCGAACTTCTCCTCGATCGCCATGAGAATCATGACGAAATCGGCGGACTCGATGCCGAGGTCGGCGAGCTGGTCGTCGACGCCGATCGTGCGGTCCTTGACCATCCCTTCCTCGGCGACGATCGCCAGCAGGCTCCGGCGCAGATCCTCGCCCTTCTCGGACCCTTCGGCCATGTGCCACTCCCCGTCTCGTGCTTGTCGCACTGTTCACCCCGTTGTTTACGCCAATGTTTCGGCTCTGCAAAGAACGCAAGGCTACCGACCGCGATGGTGCGCGGCGCCGGCTGGCCCGACCCGGGAGCATTTCGCCGGGTCGCCGGGGCCGACGGTTCGGACCGGCGAAATAGCGGCTTCCGCGCATTGGTGGGGCCGCGAGCGCATGCTAGGAAGGCCCGCGATGCGGAGCGGACCGCCGGGCGCCCGCGGCAGCGGCGAACGGCCGCAAGCGGCGGGCATCCTCCGACGAAGGGGGCGAAGAGGTCGGATCTTGAAGAGCACGTCGGTCGTCGTCAGGTCGATCCTCTTTCACGTCGCCGCCCTCGCGGCGGTCGTTCTTCTCCTTCCGCTCACGCCCCTGCTCGTCTTCGACCGGCGCGTCTGGTCGCCGATCGTCGTCGCCTATCTCAGGGTGTTGGGCTGGCTCCTGAAGGTGATCTGCGGCGTCGATCACCGCATCGACGGGCTCGAGCATCTGCCGAAGGCGCCGTATCTGCTCGCCTCGCGACACGAATCCGCCTGGGAAGTGCTGTTCTACCCGCTGTTCTTCGACGATCCCGTGGCCTTCGCCAAACGCGAGATCTTCTCCTATCCGCTCGGTGGGCGGATCGCCCGGCGCGGCGGCCACATCTCGATCGACCGCAGCGGCGATCTCGCCGGGATTCGCGCCGCCTTCCAGAGCGCCCGCGACACGGTCGCCGCGGGGCGCAGCGTGTTGATCTTTCCTTCCGGCACCCGACACGTCGAGGGCCGTGACCGCATCCAGTCCGGGGTGGGCGCGCTCTACGACCTCCTCGGCGTGCCCTGCGTCCCGGTCGTTCTCGATTCCGGACGCTGCTGGCCGCCCGACAGCTGGCTGAAGTACCCCGGGACGATCCACGTCCGCATCGGCGAGCCGATCGCTCCGGGGATCGATCGCGTCGCCTTCACGGCCCTGCTCAAGGAGCGCCTCGGGCTCACCGAGCCGGCGAGCCCGGCCGCCGTCGCTGCCGAGCCGATACACGCACCACGATGACGCTCAGCTTCGGGCCTCGATCCGCCGGCCGGTGGCGGCGTCGAAGAGGTGGAGGTGTTCGCGCCGGGCGATGAAGCGGCGCGTCGTGCCCGGCGGCAGCAGCATCTTGCCGTGCTCGCGCGCCGTGAAGGACTGTCCGACGCCGCCGAGGCGACCGTGCAGATAGGTCTCCGCACCCACCGCCTCGACCGCGTCGATGGTGAGGTCGAGATCGACGTCGCCGGGGCGGTCGGTGATCGGCGGTTCGCCGTCGGCGGAGACGGCGAGATGTTCCGGCCGGATGCCGAGGAGCGCGCCCGCCGGCGGAACCGGGAGGGACTGGACGCCGTCGAGGCCGGGCGGCGGTGCGGCGCCGGGCGAAAGCTCGATCATGTTCATCGGCGGCGCGCCGATGAACTGGGCGACGAAAGTGGTCGCCGGCCGTTCGTAGAGCGTCAGCGGATCGCCGATCTGCTCGACCACGCCCTGATTCATGACCACCAGCATGTCGGCCAGCGTCATCGCCTCCAACTGGTCGTGGGTGACGTAGATCGCGGTCACGCCGAGCTGGCGCTGCAATTTCTTGATCTCCACCCGCATGGCGCCGCGCAGCTTGGCGTCGAGGTTCGACAGCGGTTCGTCGAAGAGGAAGACCTGCGGCTTGCGCACGATGGCGCGGCCCATGGCGACGCGCTGGCGCTGGCCGCCCGAGAGCTCGCGCGGCCGACGCTTCAGATAGGGCTCGAGTTCGAGGATGCGGGCAGCTTCGGCGACCCGCGCGGCGATCTCCGGCTCCGGCGTCTTCCGGTTCCTGAGGCCGTAGGCCATGTTGTCGTAGACGCTCATGTGCGGATAGAGCGCGTAGTTCTGGAACACCATGGCGATGTCGCGGTCCATCGGCTCGACCCGGTTGACCACCCGGTTGCCGATGCTGACTTCGCCCATGGTGATGGTCTCGAGCCCCGCGATCATCCGCAGAAGCGTCGACTTGCCGCAGCCGGACGGGCCGACGAGGACGCAGAAGCCACCGTCCGGCACCGCGAAGGTGATGTCCTTCACCGCCGGCACCGAGCCGGCGTAGATCTTGCCCACCGCTGACAGGGCGACTTCGGCCATCGGATCATTTCTCCGTTTCGGTGAGGCCCTTGACGAAGAGCTTCTGCATCAGGACCACCACCACGACAGGCGGCAGCATGGCGAGAATGGTCGTCGCCATGGCGAGCTGCCATTCGGTGAGGGCGTCGGTGACGTAGAGCATCTTCTGGATGCCGATCACGATCGTCTGCATGTCGTCGCTGGTGGTGATCAGCAGCGGCCAGAGATACTGGTTCCAGCCGTAGATGAACTGGATCACGAACATTGCTGCGATCGACGTCATCGACAGCGGCAACAGTGTGTCCTTGAAGAACATCCACGGCCCCGCGCCGTCGATCTTCGACGCCTCGAGCAATTCGTCCGGCACCGTCATGAAGAACTGGCGGAACAGCAACGTCGCGGTGGCCGAGGCGATGAGCGGGATGGTCAGGCCGGCGTAGGTGTTGAGCAGCCCGAGATCGGCGACGATCTTGTAGGTCGGATAGATGCGCACCTCGACCGGCAGCATCAGGGTGATGAAGATCACCCAGAAGGCCGTGTGGCGGAACGGAAAGCGGAAGTAGATGATCGCGAAGGCCGAGATCAGCGAGATGGCGATCTTGCCCGTGGAGATGATGAGGGCCATCACCAGGGAGTTGAACAGCGGAACGATCATCGGCTGTTTCGTCGATCTTTCCGTACCTTCGAAGAGAACTTTCCAGTAGTTCTCGAAGAGATGTCCCTCGGGGAGGAGCCCGAGCTGGCCGTTGGCGATGGTGGTCGGATCGGACGACGAGGCGACCAGCGCCAGATAGACCGGGAAGGCGACGATGGCGACGCCCAGGATCAGGATGGCGTGTGAGACGAGGTCGGCGAGGGGGCGGTTCTCGACCATCAGTAGTTGACCTTGCGCTCGATGAAGCGGAACTGGAAGGCGGTCAACCCGATGACGATCGCCATCAGGATCACCGACTGGGCGGCCGAGCCGCCGAGATCGCCGCCGGCGCGACCGTCGTTGAACACCTTGTAGACCAGCGTCGTCGTCGCTCCGGCCGGACCGCCGTTGGTGACTGCGTGGATGATGCCGAAGGTGTCGAAGAACACGTAGACGATGTTGACGGTGAGCAGATAGAAGGCCGTCGGCGACAGGAGCGGGAAGATGATCGTCCAGAAACGACGCATCGGTTGGGCGCCGTCGATGGCCGCCGCCTCGATCAGCGACTTCGGGATCGCCTGCAGCCCGGCCAGGAAGAACAGGAAGTTGTAGCTGATCTGCTTCCAGGCGGCGGCGAGGACGACGAGCGTCAGAGCGTCGCCGGAATTGAGATAGGGGTTCCAGTCGACGTCGAGCTCGTGCAGCCCGCGGGCGAGTGTGCCGAGCGACGGCTGGAACATGAACAGCCACAGGACGCCCGCCACCACCGGTGCGACCGCATAGGGCCAGATCAGCAGCGTCTTGTAGACGCCGGCGCCCTTGAGATTCTTGTCGGCCTGGACCGCGAGCAGAAGCGCGATGGAGAGCGCCAGCGCCGTCACCAGGATCGAGAAGACCGCGGTCACCGACATCGCCTGGTAGTAGGCGTGATCGGCGAACAGCAGCTGGTAGTTCTCGAACCAGACGAACTGGGTCGAGATGCCGAAGGCGTCCTGCAGCAGGAACGACTGGTACACCGCCTGAACGGCCGGCACGTAGAAGAAGATGATGGTGACGAGAAGCTGCGGCGCGAGGAGCGCATAGGGCAGCAGCCGGCCGGCGAAATACGAGCGCTTTTCCATGCGGCTGTCCGATCGGAGGGAAGAATGCCGAGCTTCACGCCGGCGGCGGTCCGGCAGCCACAGCCGCTTTCGCCGCGTCGGTCGTCGAGGCGGGAAAACGGGACGAACCGCGCATCACGGACGACGAACGGCGATCGGCCGAAGATCGCGTTCCGGCGGCGCCGCGACGGCGGTCGGTGGGATGCGGAGGCGGGGAGAGGACCCCGCCTCCGCGCCGCATCACTTCGCGGTGCGCTCGAACTGGCGCAGCATCTGATTGCCGCGTTCGGCGGCGGCGTCGAGGGCGGCCTGCACCGACTTCTTGCCGGTCAGAGCCTGCTCGATCTCCTCGGCCCAGACGTCGCGGATCTGCACCAGGTTGCCGAGGCGCAGGCCGCGCGAGTTCGTCGTCGGTTCCTTGTTGGTGATCTCCTTGATGGCGATCTCCGCCGCCGGGACCTTGTCGAAGAAGCCCTGCTTCTTGGAGTACTCGTAGGCCGCCGGGGTGATCGGCAGATAGCCGGTCTCCTGCGACCACCACGCCTGGACGGCGGGGCTCGACAGATAGGTCAGGAACTTGGCGACGCCCTTGTATTCGGCCGCCGGCTTGCCACCCATCACCCACAGCGAAGCGCCGCCGATGATCGAGTTCTGCGGCGCGCCGGCCACGTCCGGATAATAGGGCATCGGCCCGGCGGTGTAGTCGAACTTGGCGTTGGCCTTGACGTTGCCGTAGAAGGCCGACGAGGTCAGGAACAGCGGGCATTCACCCGAGGTGAAGCGGCCTTCGCCCTGGTTGGTGCGGCCGGCGTAGTCGAAGATCTTGTCCTTCTGGTACTTCACCAGATTTTCGAAATGCTTCACCACCGCGGGGCTCTTGTTGAACGTCAGCTCGGTGTCGAAGCCGTCGAGACCGTTCGCCTTGGTCGAGAGCTGCTGGTTGTGCCAAGCGGTGAAGTTCTCGAGATTGACCCAGGTGACCCAGGCGGTCGAGACGCCGCACTTGTCCCAGCCGGCCGCCTGGAGCTTGGCGGCGGCGTCGAAGGTCTCCGGCCAGGTGGCGGGGATCTTGTCGATGCCGGCCTTCTTCAGAGCGTCGCGGTTGACCCACATGACGACGGTCGAGGAGTTGAAGGGGAACGACAACATGTCGCCCTTCGAGGTCGAATAATAGCCGGTGACCGCCGGCAGATAGGATTTCGCGTCGAAGGGTTCGCCGGCTTCCTTCATCAGCTCGTGGACCGGCTTGATGGCGCCCTTGGCGGCCATCATCGTCGCGGTGCCGACTTCGAAGACCTGGAGGACGTGCGGCGCGCCGCCGGCGCGGAAGGCGGCGATGCCGGCGTTCATGGTGTCGGCGTAAGAGCCCTTGAAGGTCGGAACGACCTTGTATTCGCTCTGCGAGGCATTGAAATCATTGGCGATCTTGACGATGCGATCACCGTTGGCGCCGCTCATGGCGTGCCACCATTGGATCTCGACCTGGGCCGCGGCCTGGAGCGAGGTGGCGGTGAGAAGTGCGGTTCCGAAGAGAATAGGCTTCAACGATCCCATGATACCCTCCCTGGGCGGGCGACCTGCCGACATCCGGCGATGGAGCCGGCGTTATTATCTTGGTGTGAACGTCTCGTGACGGCACGTCATGCAAGACAATAGCCGGCGGCAGAACGAAATCAATCGCATGTACAAGAGGGCTGGGCCGCGGAACCATGGAGGCGCCGCCGACCGGACGGCGGATCCGTCATCCGGGCGGGCCGGAATCGCCGCCTGCCGCGGCGATCCGCTCGTGATGTCCGCCGCGCCGCCGACGGCGGTCGTCTCGGACGGCCGTCGTCTCCCACGCCGCCGCGGCACCGGCGCCTTGCGCGAATCGCGGGTCCGGTGCGGCGGTCGGGGCCGGCGTGCCGCGCCTCACCCGCCGATGTCGGCGAGGTCAAACGGCGTCGTCTGGTAGACCTGATTGATCCAGTTGGAGAACAGCAGGTGGGCGTGGCTGCGCCAGTGATTGCGCGGGTGCCGCGTCGGGTCGTCCTCGGGGAAGTAGTTGGCCGGAAGGGCGATTCGCTCGCCGCGTTCGATGTCGCGGAAATACTCCTGGGCGAGCGAATCCGAATCGTACTCGATGTGATTGAACATGTAGAGCGCGTGGTGGCGGATGTCCTCGACCAGACACAGGCCGACGCCGGGCGAGTCCATCAACACCTCGAGGCCGGGAATACCGGCGATGTCCTCGCGGCGAACCTCGGTCCAGCGCGACACCGGAATGGCGAAGTCGTCGGAGAAGCCGCGCAGATAGGGCGAGGCGGGAGCGAGATTGCGGTGGCTGTAGACGCCGAAGCACTTGCTCCCCAGCGCATGTTTCGGCACGCCGTGGAAGTGGTGGATCGCCGCCTGCGCCCCCCAGCAGATGTGGAACGAGGAATGGACGTGGGTCTGCGTCCAGTCGAAGATCTCGCAGAGCTCGTCCCAATAGGTGACCTCTTCGAAGGGCATCTTCTCGACCGGCGCCCCGGTGACGACGAAGCCGTCGAACTTCTCCGAGCTGACGTCCGACCACGGGCGATAGAAGGCGTCCATGTGATCCGACGACGTGTTGCGCGAGACGTGGTCCGTCATCTTGACGAGCGTCAGCTCGACCTGCAGCGGCGTCGCCCCGAGAAGGCGGGCGATCTGCGTCTCGGTACGGATCTTGTTGGGCATCAGATTGAGGAGCCCGATGCGCAGCGGACGAATGTCCTGTCGCACGGCGTCGGTCTCTCGCACGACCATGACGCCCTCGGCGAGAAGCGCCGCGAAAGCAGGGAGGTCGTCTGGGATCTTGATGGGCATCTCGGCTCGTCCTTCGGCGTCTCGACGCGTCGAGGTGAGCGAGGATGCGAACTCATGAGATGGCTGTCCCGTTGGTTGCCGGTCTGGCCACATCCTCCTCTTCCGAGGAGCGCCACCTTGCCGGGTTCAGCAGGTTGGCGTTGAGCGTCGCTCAACTCTCGATGCTGTCCTCGATGTACACGCGGCCGGGCGAATTGGCAACGAATTCTGTTTGCGGAGCGAATGGCGAAATCGTCACCGAAGCGAGCGGCGCAGACCCTGCCTCGACCGAGCCGGCGCGGTCACGTCTCGGCCGAGGCGGCCGTCGCCGCCTCTGCTCGCCGGGCGACCGCGAAAAGGGGCCGCCCCCCCTCGGGACCGGCCCCCCTCGCGCATTCCGCGTCGCGGCGTCACTTCGTCACGGCCGTCATCTTCGTGGTGAAGGGGTTGGCGTGGCAGGAGTTGCAGCCGACGTCGTAGTTGGCCGGCAGCGTGATCGTCGTCTCGCGGCCGACGCACAGAGCGCCCTTCTCGCATTTCAGGCCGGGACGGGCGATCGCGGTGCGGGCGAGCGGCGTTCCCTCACCCTTGGTGCCGTGGCAGGTGGCGCAGGAGGCCGTCCCCTTCGATTCCACGTGGTCGCCGTGTCGCGACACCCAGGCGGCGGAGTTGCCGTCGTTGCCGACCGGATGCAGGCCGTGCGGGCCGTTCAGGTTGGCGGCGAGGATGCCGGTGTGGCAGGTCGAGCATTCCATCACCTTGCCGGTGTGGCCCTGGAGCTGGACAGCGGCGACGTTGTCGTTGCCGGCCGGGTTGGTGGTCGGCCATTCGGCGTGGGTCGAGCCGTGGCAGCCTTCGCAGAAGACGCCGCCGTGCTTGTCGACGCTCATGCGATAGAGCTGCGGATTGCCCTTGGCGGCGCCGGCGGTGACGCGCGGTTCGGCGAAGCGCAGGTTGGTCGGCAGGATCGGCTTGGCGTGGCTGTCCGTCGTCAGATAGGCCTGCAACAGTCGGATCGCGTCGGGGGCGGCGACCGCGCCGGTCTTCTTGGCGAGGTTGGAGACCGCGTCGCCGGTGTGGCAGGAGCCGCAGCCCGGCTCGTTGGCCCACGGCACGCGCGGCGTCGAGGCGTTGGTGTAGTAGTCGGAGCGGACGATGAAGGCACCGCCCGGCTTGGCCCGCGAGAAGTCGTCGCCGACCTGCGCCATGTCGCCGTGGCAGTCCTGGCAGACGATGCCGGCGCCAGCCATGGTGCCGCGCAGACATTCGGTGCGCTTACCCGGATGGCACTTGTAGCAGGTCGCTTCGAGCGTCGTCTTCTCGAAGTCGTTGATCGGCTTGGTCGCCTGATCCTGCGTACGGCGCGGGTCGTTCGGCGGTGGCATGACCGGGAAGACCGGGGTGCCGTTGGCGTTCTTCAGCTTGCCGTGGGCGGTATGCATGACGCGCGACATCGTGCCGTGCGCCGTCTGGGTCAGGCCGTGAGCGTCCTGCGGACCGAGGTGCAAGAGGTCGAGCGCCGGCGTGTAGTGGCAGGTCTGGCAGGCGACCGGCTTGCCGGCGACGCCGGTGGTCGAATTGTAGCCGCTGTAGAGCTTCGTCCCGTGCATGGCGTCGTGGCTGCGCAGGATGTTGATGTCGGCGGCCCACTCCTCGCTCGCCCAGGCGATGACCTTACCCTTCTGCGGATCCATGGCGGGCGTGGCGGGCGACGAAAGGCGCTTCAAGGCGCTGCCGTCGCCGTAGGGGGCGGCGAGATGGCAGTTCTTGCAGTCGGATTCGCCGGCCACGGGCACCACGGTGTCGAGCGACGACACCACCTTGCCGGTGGCGTTGAGCTTCGCCTGGACTCGCATCAACGGATAGGCATTCTCGCGCCCGTTGTCGTCGAAGGGGGCGACCGGAATACCCTCGGCCGAGAACCACTTCACCTTGGGCGCGGTGTAGCCGAAGGGGAAGTACACGAACAGCGGGAAATCGGTCTCGAACGTCTTCACCGGTTGCGGGCGGTTCGCCCGGTAGGCGGCGACGGTGACCGAGGTCGGCGCTCCGCTGGTCGGGTCGGTGACGAAGGAGGTGACGCTCGGCATGGTCTGCTGGGTGATCACCACCTTGCCGTCGCCGAGATAGAGGCGCTCGACATCCGGCACCGGCAGGCCGACATCGACGCCCTTGGCCGGCAGCGTCGCGGGATAGAAGGCGGCCAGCGTTCCTGCGGGGTAGAACGGGGCGTAGGTCGCGAGCGCGGTCTGCCAGAAGTTCGTCTTGAAGACGCTGCCGTCGGCGGCGACGATCGGCGCCTTGGCGAGGGCCGGGTCGGCCGCCTGTCCGGAGGCGGAGTAGACAACGCTGGCGGTGTTGCGGTCGAGGATGGTCGGCTTGGTGCCGCGCTTCAGGACCTGGGCGTGGAGAACGTTGAACGGCGGCAGGATCGTGACGATACGGTCGTCGAGATCGCCGCAGTGCATGCCGAGGTCGTTGGCGGCGAGCAGCCGGTACCCGGCGTCGTTGGTGAAGGCCTGCAACGGCACCGGCGTCATGTTGCCCGCCGGTCGCGCTTTGCTGGTCGAGTTGATCGACGGTTCCGCGGCCGAAGCCGCGCCGACGATCGACAGGATCGCCACGGCGCAGGTCGCGACCGCGGCGGAGAAACTCGTTTTCCCGGTCATCTGTTCCTCCCGAGGGGCGGCCGCGAAATGTGATCCGTTCGCCCCATATTCAACACGAGATTCGTCGTTTCGTTCGTCGGATCGAGAAATCGGTGAAGAAATCGTCGACGACGAAAGATGAAATCACTCGAGTATCGCGACGTCCGAGCATCGAACGCGCTTGAAACACGTACTCCACTCGGCGGCTACGACGGCAAAACCAACCACCCGAGACGAGGTTCGTCGAACTTCGCCGTCGAACCGGCATCGTGACGATGCGATTCGCGCTGGTGAGACGATGACCGAGGTCGGCTGACGGGAAGCTGACAGGAACGAGCACGACGCGCCGGGCCGGTGCGTCCACGGAAATTCCGGGAGGAAGACTGGCGGCTTCGTCAGCGGGGCGTAAGTTCGAATGGTCTAAATCGAGTCAATTCGCGGATCGGGTGCGGCTCGATCGCCTCGATTCGGTGTTTCCGAGTTCCACCATGCCCGTCGTCGGTCGCTCACGTCTGTTCCTCTCCGTCCTCCTCGCCGCGGTCCTCGTGGCGTCGCCGGGGCTCGCCCGCGACGGCGGTGGCGAGAGTGGTGGTGGCCACGGCGGTGGCGAAAGCGGTGGCGGCCATGGCGGCGGCGAGAGCGGCGGCGGCCACGGTGGCGGCGGCTCGGATGGTGGCGGCTCCGGCTCGGGGTCCGGTGGCGGCGAGCACGGCGAAGGCGGCGGCAAGAGCGACGGCGGCGGCAAGGGCGAAGGTGGCGGTAGAGGCGACGGCGGCGGCAAGAGCGACGGCAGCGGCAAGAGCGACGACGGCAAGACCAGCACCGACACCGCCGTCGAGGGCGACGACGGCCGGTCGGGATCCCGGACGAGCGATCCCGAGAAGGGGAGAGCCGCGCCGGGCGGTCTCGCCGCATTTTCGGCGGAAGATGCCGCGGAAGCGCGGAAGGCTCTCGCCGAGGGGCGGATCATGCCGTTGAGCGACATCCTGGCGCTGGCCAACAGAACCGCGCCGGGGCGTGTTCTCGAGGTGGAACTGCACCACGGCTTTCTCGATTCCTGGACTTACGAAGTGACCATGCTCGGCAGGGACGGGCGCTATTCCGAAATCCTGATCGAGGCCCGCGAGGGGCGGTTGATCGACACGAGGAGGCGGTGATGCGGATCCTGATCGCCGAAGACGAGAAGGACATCGCCGAAGAGGTGGCGGCATGCCTCCGGGGCGCCGGCTACGTCACCGACATCGTCGGCGACGGCGAGACGGCGTGGTTCAAGGGAGAGACCGAAGACTACGACGGGATCGTCGTCGATCTCGGTCTGCCGCGCCTCGACGGGCTGTCGGTGGTGCGCAACCTGCGCCAGGCCGGCTGCCGATCGGCGATCGTGGTGCTGACGGCGCGCGGCGCCTGGATGGAACGGGTGGCCGGGATCGACGCCGGCGCCGACGACTATCTGCCCAAGCCGTTCCACGCCGAGGAGTTGATCGCCCGCCTCGGCGCGGTGCTGCGTCGCTCGCAGGGCCACACCACGCCGATGATCGAGATCGGCGGCCTCAGGCTCGACACGCGTGCCATGTCGCTGAGCCGTGCCGGCCGACCCATCGCTCTGACGCCCCTCGAGTATCGGGCGCTGCGCTATCTCGCCCACAACCGCGGCCGGGTCGTGTCGCAATTCGAGTTGTGCGAGCACGTCTGGGCCGGCAGCCAGGAGCCGGGCTCCAACACCTTGGAGGTATTGATCGCCCGCCTGCGGAAGAAGATCGGTTCCGACGTGATCCGGACCCAGCGCGGCCATGGCTACGTCATCGCCGCCTGACGCGCCCGGTGGGGACACGGGTCGCAGCTGGTCGCTGCGCCTGCGCGTGCTGGCGATCGCCGCGGCGACCCTGGTGGCGACCCTGACCATCGGCGGCTTCGCGCTCTCCGACATGTTCGAGAATTCGATCGAGCAGACGCTGGAACAGGATCTCGACGTCTATTGGAACGAACTGGCCTCCGCCTTCGCCCTCACCGACGGAACGAAGCCGTCGGTGGTCCGCGAAATGTCGGATCGGCGGTTCCACACCCCCTTCGCCGGCGCCTATTGGCGGATCGAAGAGAACGGAGAGGCGGTCCTCAGGTCGCGTTCGCTGTGGGACCAGGATCTCGTCGCCGACCTGCCGACGCATCTGTCGCCGCGCGGCCTGGCCCGCGAGGAGCACGGACCGGAGGGTCAGATCGTCTACGTCCTGCGTCGTCCGGTGACGCTCACCGGGAGCGAAGGCGAACGCGGGTTCACACTCGCCGTCGCGCTCGACACCCGCGACATGCAGGAACTGCGGGCGAAGTTCGGCAGCGACCTGACCAGCGCCCTCGGGCTGATCGGCCTCCTGCTGTTCGGCGGCGCCGCGGTGCAGGCGTCGTTCGGCTTCGCCCCGCTCGGGCTCCTCCGCCGTCGGCTGGCCGCCGTGCATGCGGGGACCGCGCGGCGCCTCGAGGGCGCCTTCCCCGAGGAGGTGGCGCCGCTCGCCGAAGACCTCAACGCCCTGCTCGGGCGGCAGGAAGATCTGGTTCGGCGGGCGCGGGCGCGGGCCGGCGATCTGGCGCACGGCTTCAAGACGCCGCTGACCATCCTGCAGGGCCTGGAACGCCGCCGTCGCGACGCCGGCGACACCGACAGCGCCGATCTCCTGCGCCAGCAGATCGAAGCGATGCGTGCCCATGTCGAACGCGAGTTGTCGCGCGCCCGGACCCACGGCGCCGCCGCCGGCGGCGGGACGCTGACCGACGCGCGCGCCACCGTCGATCGGTTGATCGCGCTCCTGTCACGGGCGCCGCGCGGCGGCGATCTGCTGTGGCTGAACGATCTGGCCGAAGAGCTGAAGCCGCGCATGGATGCCGACGACTTCGGCGAAGTGGTCGGCAATCTGCTCGACAACGCCCGCAAGGTGGCGCGCACCACGGTGCGGGTGAGCGCCGAGCGCATCGACGCGGAGCTGCGCATCGTCGTCGACGACGACGGGCCGGGGATCGCGCCGGAACGGGTTCCGGATCTCCTGACCCGTGGACACAGCGAGGACGTCACGGCGGAAGGCGCGGGCCTCGGCCTGTCGATCGTGTCCGACGTGCTCGCCGAATACGGCATGCGGCTCGATCTCGATCGCTCGCCGCTCGGCGGCTGTCGCGCCAGTTTCGGGCCGATCGAGGCGGTGCTGCGGCGCGGCTGACGCGGCTCCTGGTTGGGCCTCGTCAATGCGTCACGGCGGTCGCGCCGGTGAACCACAACAGCGCCGAGAGCGAGAAGAACGACGCCACCGTCGCCATCACCAGGGCGGCGGCGCAGATGCGCTCGCGCCCGTAGGGCCGGCCGAGGAGGGCGTAGATCGTCAGCATCGGCGAGGCGGTGATGACCAGCAGCGACAGGCGCAGGTCCGCCGACGCGAGCGGCAGGACGGCGAGCCCGCCCAAGGTGACGAGCGGGTGGAGAAGCAATTTGGCCGAGACCGGCAGCAGCGCTTCCTTCGCCACGTCGCCGACACCGCCGCCGGCGAGCGCGCCGCCGATGACGAAGAGCGCCGTGGCGCCCGACGCCGCCGCCAACATGCCGATCGGCTTGGCCAACACCGCCGGCAGGCCGACGCCGCTCGCCGACACGATCATGCCGACGACGATCGCCAGGATCATCGGGTTCTTCGCCAGCCGTCCCGCGACGAGTGCGGCGACCCGGGCGATCGGCGTCCCGGCGTGCGCCTCCGATTCCGCCACCGCCAGGGCGAGCGGGATGGTGACGACGTTCTCCACCGTCATGGCGAGGGCGAGCGCCGTCGCCGCCGTCGTCGGGCCGACCACCAACGAGGCGACGGGGAAGCCGACGAAGCCGCTGTTGGGCGACGCCGCGCCGAGGGCGTGGACGGCGCTCGCCGCCGGGCCGCGCTTCAGCCCGAAGCGCGCCACGGCGTAGACGAAACCGAAGACCACCAGCGAGGCGGCGGCGTAGACGAGGAGAAAACGGACGTCGATCACCTCGCGCAAGGGCCGTGTGGAGAGCGCATGGACGATCAGCGCCGGCAGGGCGAAGCGCACCACGAAGGTGCCGAGCGAGCGGACGTCGTCCGGTCCGATCACCCGGAAGCGGGTGGCGGCGTAGCCGAGCAGGATCAGCAGGAAGATCGGCGTGGTGATGCCGAGGACGGCGATCATGCGGGTTCATCCATCCGACGAATCCAGGGAAGCGGGCGGCGGCGGCGAAGCATGCGCCGTCGCCGTGGCGAATGACATCACGATCTTGCTCCGCGCGCCGAGCCGATTCCGGTGCGACGAACCGACGAACCGACGAACCGACGAACCGACGGGCCGGGCTTCCGCGCCCTCGACCCGCGCGACGACGGTGGCGTATCCTGTCGCCACGCAGGCACAGGAGGCGGACGATGACGAACCTCGTGCTCGAACGACCGTTCCATCGCTGGGCCGAGATGACCAGCCATCGGCTGTGGCTCCTCGAGGAGGCCGGCCGCATCCTCTCGTTCTTCGAGCGCCACGCCCGCGATCCCGCCGGCGGCTTCTTCGAACTCGACGCGGTCGGGCGGCCGCTCGAGGCCGAGTGCTTCCTCGGCGGGGTACCGACCCGCGCCCTGCACCTGACGGCGCGCGCCGTCCACGGCTTCGCCATCGCTCATCTCATGGGGCGCCCGGGGGCCGAGGACCTCGTCGACCACGGCATGGACTTCCTGTGGAACGGCCATCGCGATCCCGCGCACGGCGGCTACATGTGGGCGATCGGCGCCGACGGACCGACGAACGACACCAAACAGGCCTATGGCCACGCCCACGTGCTGCTCGCGGCGGCGAGCGCCAAGGTGATCGGTCATCCGGATGCCGACAGGCTGCTCGAGGACGTCGCCATGGTCCTCTACGAGCGCTTCTGGGAGGAGGCGAAAGGGGCGGTCGCCGAGGAGTTCGGCCGCGACTGGACGCCGATGGGCGGCTATCGCGGCCAGAACTCCAACATGCATCTGACCGAAGCAGCGATGGCGGCCTACGAGGCGACCGGCGAACGCGACTTCCTGGTGATGGCCGAGCGCATCGCCGAGCGGATCGTTCATCGCAACGCCGAGGCCGCCGGCTGGCACGTCGCCGAGCATTTCGACGAGACCTGGGCGTTCGATCGCGATTACGACGGCGATCCGATGTTCCGCCCCTACGGCACGACGCCCGGCCACGGACTCGAATGGACGCGACTGCTGCTGCAGCTGTGGGAGCTGAAGGGCCGACCGGACGACTGGACGGCGGAAGCGGCGCGGCGGCTCTTCCGCCGCACCGTCGCCGACGGCTGGGACGCCGAGAAGGGCGGCTTCTACTACACCCTCGATTGGGACGGGAGCCCGCGCATCCGCGATCGCTACTGGTGGCCCTGTTGTGAGGGGATCGCCGCCGCCGCCTTCCTCGGCGCCATCGACGGCGACGCCTATCACGAGAGCTGGTATCGCCGGATCTGGGGTTTCACCGCCGCCCGGTTCATCGATCCCGAAAAGGGGGGCTGGTTCCCGCAGATCGACGACGATCTGAAGCCGAACACCTTCCCGTTCTTCGGCAAGCCCGACATGTACCACTCGCTCCAGGCCTGCCTGATCCCGCTCCTGCCGACGAGCGGTTCCGTCACCCGCGGACTGGCGACCGTCGGCATCCGATTGTGACCGGGAGCCGGAGCCCCGGCTGTCCGATGCGTTCCGCGGGTCGCACCTTCCCTTCTCCCCTTGCGGGAGAAGGTGGCCCGTAGGGTCGGATGAGGGGGATGGGCCTTTCGAAACGGCAGAAATTCTCGGGTTCTTCCTCTGGCGCGCTCACGCGCGCGTTCCTTCATCCGCGCTTCGGGCACCTCCTCCCGCAAGGGGAGGAGGGGGCCGTGCCGTGTCCGGGAACGGACGAATTCACCCGATGAGGCGGGCGAGTGCCGCGTCGAGATCCTCGCGGCGGAACGGCTTCATCAGGATCGGCAGATCGATCGGCGCGGCGCCGACGTAGCCGGTCGTCACCAGCACCGGCAGATCGGGGCGGATCGCGCGCAGTGCCGCGGCGAGGGCGACGCCGTCCATGCCGTTCTGCAGAGCGAGGTCGGTGAGCACCACATCGAAGGTCGGATCGGCGGTGAAACGGGCGATCGCCTCGGCGCCCGACGTCACCGCCCGCGCCACATGACCGGAGGTCGCCAGAAGATCGAGGACCGCGTCGCGGACCCGGGCATCGTCCTCGACCACGAGGATGCGCAACGGCCGGCAGGTTGCCGCCGCCCGCACCGCGATCGGGGCGGGAGAGGCGGCCGGGGCGGCGTCCGCCGCGGGCAGGTCGATGGTGACGGTGGTGCCCACCCCCGGCGTCGAGGCGACGTCGATGCGGCCGCCGGACTGGCGGACGAAGCCGTAGACCATCGAGAGCCCGAGACCGCTGCCGGCGCCGGCCGGTTTGGTGGTGAAGAAGGGCTCGAAGATGCGGGCGAGCGTCGCCGCGTCCATGCCGGCGCCATCGTCGGCGATCTCGATCCGCACCATCCCGTCGGGCGCATGGCCCGCGGAGACGGTGATCCGGCCGCGTTCGCCGACGGCGTCGCGAGCGTTGAAGACGAGGTTGATCAGGGCGTTCTCGATCTGCCCGGGGTCGACCAGGGCGAAGGGCGGCGCGCCGTCGTCGGACCGCGCCTCGAGGACGATGCCGCCGCCGAGGCTGGCGGCGACGAGATCGAGCAGCGCGGCGATCAGCTCGGAGACGTCGGTCGCCACCGGCGCCAGCATCTGGCGCCGGCCGAAGGCGAGGAGATGGTCGACCATTGCCGCGCCGTTCTCCGCCGCCGCGAGCGCCCGGAGCGCTCGCGCCCGGGTCGGCGTGTCGGGTTCGGCGTCGTCGTGGATCAGCTGCACGTTGGTGGCGACGGCGGTCAAGAGGTTGTTGAAGTCGTGGGCGATGCCGCCGGTCAGCCGGCCGATCGCCTCGAGCCGTTCGGCGTGGCGCAGCCGGCTCTCGATCTCGGCGCGTTCGCGCGCCTGTTCCTTGAACACGTCGAAGGCGCGGGCGAGGGCGCCGATCTCGTCGGGTCGGCCGCGACCCGGCGCGCTCACCGCGGTGTCGCCGCCGGCGAGCCGCCGCATCGCCTCGGCGATGCCGAGGAGATCGGCGACGACGCCGCGCAGGAAGGCGTTGGCGAAGCCGAAGGCGACGATCAGCCCGAGCGCGCCGACGAGACCGGCGGCGATCTTGCCGAGGCGCAGGTCGGCGGCCGTCGCCTCGGCGCGGGCGCTGTCGGAGCGTTCCACCAGCGAGGCGTAGTCCTTGACGAGGCGGCTCATCACCGTGGCGGCGACGTCGGTGGCGGCGAGCAGGAAGCGCTGACGCGGATCGGCATAGACCCGGTCGCCGGGCGCGCCGCCGCCGAGGCTCGCCTCGCCATGCGTCGCCGCCGCCGCTTCGCGCTCGCGCGTCGCGATCGCCTCCTCGGTCACCGCGAAGAGATGGCGCAGGATTCCGTCGAGCCGGTCGGCGAGGCGGACGATGGTCGGATCGAGGGTCGGCAGCGCCGGCCGGTCGACCGGCACCGGCAGCGCCGCCGCCAGCGCCGCGATCTCCTCGAGCCGACCTTCGAGCGCGCGTTCGGCGACATCGAGGGTCGGCCGATCGCGGATCTCGGTGACGGCGTGGGCGAAGGCGGAGAGGCTCGAGGCGCTCTCGGCGAGCGTCAACACCCGGCGGACGTCGGCGAGCGCGTCGGTGCGGGTCTTGCCCAGGGAGCGCTCCAGCCGGTCGAGCCCGATCCAGGCGAGGGTCTCGGCGATCAGGATCACGCCGATCACCCCGGCCGCCATCAGCATCAACCGGCGGCGCAAGCCGCGTTTCGCCCTCATGCCCGTCCGCTGTCGCCTCCGCGGCGGGACGACGCGCGTCCCGCCGGGGTCGATCCTAGTCGCCGCGCGGCACCAGCGCCACGCCGTCCTCGCGGAAGGTGGCGAAGGCGCTCGTCCCCGGCGGCACCGGCGTCTCGGAGGTCGGATCGACGACGAAGAGCTCGCCGACCGAACTGTCGAGGACGTATTCGAGGTGGGAGCCGAGGTAGGTGGCCTTGCGCACCGTCACCGGAAGCGACGCGGGGCCACCCTCGGCGGTCAGCCGGATCGCCTGCGGCCGGACGCCGACGGTGACCGCGTCGCCGCGGCTGCCGGGGTCGGGGAGTTCGACCGTCGCCTCGCCGAAGGTGACTGTGGCGCGGCCTTCGGCGCGGCGGACGATGGTGCCGTCGAGGAGGTTGGAGATGCCCATGAAGTCGGCGACGAAGCGGGAGTTCGGCCGGCGATAGAGATCGGCCGGCGTGCCTTCCTGGGCGATCACCGCACGGTTCATGACGATGATCCGGTCCGAGACGGCGAGCGCCTCCTCCTGATCGTGGGTGACGTAGACCGAGGTCAGTCCCAGCTTCAGCTGCAATTCGCGGATGTCGTCGCGCATCTTGCGGCGCAGCTTGGCGTCGAGGTTGGAGAGCGGCTCGTCGAACAGCAGCACCTCGGGTTCCAGCACCAGAGCACGAGCGACGGCGACGCGTTGCTGCTGGCCGCCCGAGAGCTCGCTCGGCAGGCGGTTCTCGAAGCCGTCGAGGCCGACCATGGCGAGGCCCTCCATCGCCTGCGCCTCGCGTTGTGCCTTGGGCACGCCGGAGACCTCGAGGCCGAAGGCGACGTTGTCGAGGACGTTCATGTGGGGGAAGAGCGCGTAGCTCTGGAACACCATGGTGACGTCGCGGTCGGTCGCCGGCAGCAGCGTCACGTCGCGGCCGCCGATGAGGATGGTGCCCTCGGTCGGCGCCTCGAGGCCGGCGATCATCCGTAGCGTCGTCGTCTTGCCGCAGCCCGACGGCCCGAGCAGGGTGACGAGCGTCCCCGGCTCGACCTTGAACGAGATGTCGTCGACGGCGGCCACCGTCCCGTAGCGGCGGCTCACCGAGCGGAACTCGACACCGCCGACCTTCTTGCCGGATCCGATCATGCGGCGACCTCCCGAGGACGTGCGGTTGGAGTGTGGCTCGTCGGCCGGGCGATGCGCCGTTCGCCGACCGCCCACTGGATGACGATGATGGCGAGGCCCATCAGCACGACGAGCACCGAAGAGTAGGCGATGGCGAGGCCGAAGTCGCCGATCTCGACGCGCCCGACGATGTAGGACGTCGCCATGTCGTGGCGGGCCGAGACGAGGAAGATGACGGCGCTGACCGAGGTGATGGCGCGGACGAAGGAGTAGACCAGCGCCGCGACGATCGCCGGCCTGAGCAGCGGCAGGATCACCCGGCGGATGGTCTGGGCGCTGTTGGCGCCGAGCGTCAGGGCACATTCGTCGAGGTTGCGGTCGAGCTGGCTCATCGAGGCGACGCCGGCGCGGATGGCGACCGGCATGTTGCGGAAGACGAAGCAGACGACGAGGATCGCCGCGGTGCCCGTCAGTTCCACCGGCGGCTGGTTGAAGGCGAGGATGTAGGCGACGCCGATGACCGTACCGGGGATGGCGAAGCTCAGCATCGTCATGAACTCGAAGGCGGCGCGGCCGGCGAAGCGCTGGCGCACCAGCAGATAGGCGGTGAGCAGGCCCATCGCCGCGGTGAGCGGCGCCGCGACCGCCGAGACCTCGAGGGTGGTGAAGAGCGAGTTCCACGCCCGCCCGGTCCACACCAGCCCGTGCTTGCCCCATTCGAGGCCGAAGTCGGTGATGTAGTGGCGCAGCGTGAAGGCGTTGTTGCGGCCCCAGTTCTCGACGAAGCCGCCGTAGAGGATGAGCCCGTAGAGCAGGAAGGTGAAGGCGGCCCAGGGCAGCGCCGTGGCGTAGACCGCCCGCTTCAACCACACCGGCAGTTCGGCCGGCGTGCCGGCGAAGCCCTTGCCGCCGACGGTGGTGTAGGAGGCCGTGCCGACCCAACGGTGCTGGACCAGGAAGGCGCCGACGCACAGCGCCAGGAGCACGATGCCGAGCGCCGCGGCGCGGCCGGGATCGTTCTGGGCGCCGACCACGGCGTAGAAGATCTTGGTCGAGAGCACCTCGTAGCCGCCGCCCATGACCAGCGGATTGCCGAAATCGGCGAGGCTCTCGATGAAGCCGACGAGGAAGGCGTTGGCGAGGCCGGGCCGCATCAGCGGCCAGGTCACCCGCCGGAACGTCTGCCAGCGGCCGGCGCGCAGCGTCTGCGCCGCTTCTTCCATCGACGGAGCGATGCCCTGGACGACGCCGATCAGCACCAGGAAGGCGATCGGCGTGAAGGCCAGCGACTGGGTGAGCAGGATGCCCGGCAGACCGTAGATCCAGCGCGTCGCGGTCAGCCCGAAATTGTCAGCGAGGAACAGGGTCACCGTGCCGTTGCGGCCGAAGAGCAGGATCACCGCGAGGCCGATGACGAAGGGCGGGGTGATGATCGGCAGCACCGACAAGAGGCGCAGCAGACGCTGGTAGGGGAACTTGGTGCGGGTGGCGACGAGCGCGAAGGCGAGGCCGAGCACCGTGGTGATGACGCCGCACAGCGTGCCGAGTACCACCGAATTCCACACCACGCCGCAGCGGGTGTCGCCGAAGACGCAGCCGAGCGACCAGATGTCCCGCGCGGTGAGACGATGGGCGAGCGCCATCGGGCCGCTGAGTCCGTCGTCGGGCAGCATCGCCTGGGAGAAGACCGTCGACACCGGCCAGAACACGAAGAGCGCGATCGAGGCGATCAGGAAGCCGATCGCCCCGGTGGTGAAGCGGTCGCCCTTCATGGCGCCGCGCGCCGCCAGCCCGAGCGTCAGGAAGAACAGGAAGGCCAGCGCCGTGGCGGCGGCGCCGAAGCCCATGCCGGCCTGACCGTGGGCGAGCGGGCCGAAGAGATTGGCCAGGAACGGCCACGACCAGCCCCGCAAGCCGATCGCCGAGCCTTGCGCCATCATCCAGACGAGACCGCCGATGCCGGCGGCGATCAGCGCCGCACCGACGTGGCGCGAGCGGGTGAGGACGAAGGGGATCGGCAACGCCAGGAACAGACCGAGCGGCAGCAGCCACGGCGCGTCGTCGAGCCCGGCGAGGAGGCCGGAGGGCGGCCAATCGCCGAGGAGCGGCCGTGACCGCGACGAGGCGAAACCGTACCAGGGCGCGAGCGCCCAGCCGATCCAGCCGACGATCAGCCACAGGAGATGAGAGCGGAACATGGCGCCGTCTCCGAGCCCGTCACGAGGGGGAGAGAGGCCTCCCGGGGGACCCGGGAGGCGCGACGGTGATGTCCGCGGATCAGCGCAGGCTGCCGATCTCGTTGTCCCAACGCGCGAGCAGGCGCTTGCGCTCGGCCGCCGAGCCGAACTTCTTGAAGTCGTAGTCGATCAGCTTGACCTTCTCCAGCCGCGGCGCGTGGGGCGACAGCGGCGTGGCGACGTTGGCCTGCACCTGATAGCTCTTCGACTTGTCGGCGGTCTCCTGGGCCTTCGGAGTCAGGGCGAATTCATAGAATTTCTTGGCGGTCTCCGGGTTCGGGCCGCCCTTGATGATGCCCATCGAGCCGACTTCGTAGCCGGTGCCCTCGCACGGCGCGATCACCTTGACCGGGAAGCCGTTGACGCCCTGGGTGACGCCGTCGTGCATGAAGACGATGCCGATCGCCGTCTCGCCGCGGGCGGCGGCCACCGCCGGGGCGGCGCCCGACTTGGTGTACTGCGAGACGTTGCCGTGCATCTTCTTCATGAAGTCGAAGGCCGGGTTCTCGCCGAAGATCTGCACCAGCGTCGCCAGCGTGGCGTAGGCGGTGCCGGAGGAGTTCGGGTTGGCGATCTGGATCTCGCCCTTGAACTCCGGTTTCACCAGATCGGCCCAGCAGGCCGGCTCCTTGACGTTCTTCTTGGCCAGCACCTCGGTGTTGACGGCGAAGCCGAGGCCACCGGCGTAGATGCCGACGGCGCGATACTGCGCGTCCGCCGCCTGGCGCTGCGCCCACGGGTGCAGTTCGGAGAGCTTCGGCGACTTGTATTCGACGAGGAGCCCGTCTTCGGCGGCCTGCAGGAAGGCGTCACCGGTGCCGCCCCACCACACGTCGCCCTTGGGGTTGGAGCCTTCCGCCTTGACCTGGGCATAGGTCTCGCCGGCGCTCTTGCGCGTCATGGCGACCTGGATGCCGGTCTCCTTGGTGAAGGCGTTCATCATCGCCTGACACCATTCCTCCTGGACGCCGCAATAGACGACCAGTTCCTCGGCCTTCGCGGTGGCCGAGCCCATGGCGAGGGCGAAGAGGGCGGTGGCGGCGAGAGCGGTGCGGCGGGTGGCGAGCGACATGTTTTCCTCCATGCGATCCGCCGCCGTTTGTCGAAGGGTCGGACGCCCCGGTCGACGGTCGGATCTCTCGACGTAACTTCTTCCCCGTCCGGCGGGGCCGGGGGGCCGGCGGCAGTGTCCGTCGGTCGCGTGAACCGGGGATTTCGACGTCACGTCATCTCGCTGTAACATTGTTCACCGAACCGGCGCGATCGAGTGACGCCGGAGGGTCTCGGCGTCGACCGGATCGCAGCATCCGCGGCGCGAGGCCGAACGACGATCCGGCGGGCGAGGGGGCGCGCGGCGGAACGAGGGAGGAGAGGAGCGTGACGTCGTGTGTCGGTCATCCGACGCGGATCGCGGTCGTCGACGACGACGAGACGGTCCGCTGTTCGGTCTGTGATCTCGTCGCCTCGGAGGGCTTCGAGACCGTCGCCTGTCGCGACGCCGCCGGGCTCTTCGCGGCGCTGGCGAGCGGTCGCATCGACCTCGTCGTCCTCGACCTGCGCCTGCCCGATCGCGACGGCTTCTCGGTCGCCGCGACGATCCGCGCCTCCAGCGACGTGCCGATCATCATGGTCACCGGCCGCGGCGGCGATCTCGACCGTATCATGGGGCTGGAGATCGGCGCCGACGACTATGTGGTGAAGCCCTTCGTCGCGCGCGAACTGCTGGCCCGCATCAAAGCGGTGCTGCGCCGAACCGGGCGTGACGGCGCGGCGATCGCCCCGCCGCCGGTGCGTCACGGCTGGCGCTTCGTCGGCCACGAGATCGACCTCGATCGACGCCGCCTGACCACGCCGGACGGCGCGGCGGTATCGCTCACGGTGGCGGAATTCGATCTCCTGGTGGCACTGGTCGGGGCGGCGGGGCGGGTGCTGTCGCGCGATCATCTGCTCGACCTCACCCACCGCGCCGGCGGCGACGTCTTCGACCGCACCGTCGACGTGCTGATCCTGCGGCTCAGGCGCAAGATCGAGGCCGATCCGACCAACCCGCGCTTCATCCGCACCGAACGCGGCCACGGCTACGTCTTCGACGCACCGGTGGAGGCGATCGAGCCCGGGTGATCGGCGAGGGCTGTAAGGATCGCGGAATAAAATTTCCATTCGAGGACCCATCCGTTCTAAGCTCACGACAGGGCGCCACGTCCCGGGAGCGAATTGCGATGGATCGGAACGAAACGGCGCCGCGCGATTTCGAGAGCCTGAAGGCGCATCTCGTCGCGGCCCACGGCGGGTTGCCGAAGCGGCTGAAGCAGGCCGCGGACTTCGCTCTGCGCCACCCCGACGACGTCGCGCTCGGCACGGTGGCGGAAATCGCGGCTCGGGCCGACGTGCAGCCCTCGACCCTGGTGCGGCTCGCCCAGACCATCGGTTACGGCGGCTTCAGCGAGATGCAGCAGGTGTTCCTGGCGCGGCTCAAGGCCGGCTGGCCGGACTATCACAAACGCTTGGAAGCCTTGAAGACGGTGGGGCCGGAGCCTCATCCGGGCCTACATCTCCACGGTTTCTCGCAAGCGGCGATCGCCTCGATCGAGCGGCTCGGCGCGACCCTCGACCCGATCAGGCTCGAGGCGGCGGTCGACCTGCTCGCCGGCGCCGACACCATCCATCTGGTGGCGGCACGACGGGTCTTCCCCGTGGCCGCCTATCTCGCCTATGCCTTCGCCAAGATGGGGGTGCGCGCGACGCTGGTCGACAACGTCGGCGGGATGGGGGCCGAGCAGATCGCCGCGGCGCGACCGGGCGACGTCGTGCTGGCGGTGAGCTTCGCTCCCTACACGCAGTCGACGCTGGATCTGGCGGCGAACGCCGCCGCGGCCGGGATCCCTGTCGTGGCGATCACCGATTCCGCCTTCTCGCCGCTGATCGCATCGGCACGGGCGTGGCTCGAGGTGGCGGAAGCCGACTACGGCGCCTTCCGCTCGCTCGCCGCCACCTTCGCGCTCGCCATGGCGCTCGCCGTCTCGGTCGGCGAGAAGCGCGAAGGCGCGCAGGGCTGAGACGCGACGCGCCTCAGAGCCGCATCGGTTTCCCGGTCTTCCAAGACAGAGTCGCGGCGTCGGCGAGACGTTGGGCGGCGAGGCCGTCCTCGCCGGACGGCGAGGGGGCTTCGCCCTTCTCGACACAGTCGACGAAGGTGGCCAGTTCGGCGCGATAGGCCTCGGCGTAGCGTTCCAGGAAGAAGTGCTGCACCGGATCGGCGCAGAAGCCGTCGGCCGACGCCAGTTCGATCGTCGATTCGTGGACGTTGCCGGCGCGCAGCATGCCCTTAGAGCCGTGCACCTCGATGCGCTGGTCGTAGCCGTAGGTGGCGCGGCGCGAATTGGAGATCTGCACCAGCCGCCCGGCGGCGGTCTTCATCACCACCAGCGCCGTGTCGGCGTCGCCGGCGGCGCCGATCTCGGGATCGACCAGCGCCGAGCCGAGGGCGTGGACCTCGACCGGCTCGTCGTCGCCGAGGAGGAAGCGGGCCATGTCGAGATCGTGGATCATCATGTCGCGGAAGATGCCGCCGGAGGTGGCGACATAGCTCGCCGGCGGCGGTGCCGGATCGCGCGACAGGACGGTGACGATCTCGACCTCGCCGATCGCTCCTGCGGCGAGGCGGCGGCGCAGCGCCGCGAAATTCGGGTCGAAACGGCGGTTGAAGCCGATCATCAGCGGCACGCCGGCCGCCTTCACCACCTCGAGACAGGCGACGATGCGCTCGGCGGAGAGGTCGACCGGCTTCTCGCAGAAGATCGCCTTGCCGGCGCGCGCCGCCTTCTCGATGAGGTCGGCGTGGGTGGTGGTCGGCGTGCCGATGATCACCGCGTCGACGTCGGCCGACGCGATCGCCGCATCGATGTCGCGGACCTCCGCGCCGGTCGCCGCCGCCAGTTCCTCCGCCGAGGGACGGTGCGGATCGGCCACGGCGACGAGTTTCACGCCCGGCCGGGCGGCGACGTTGCGACCGTGGATCTTGCCGATACGGCCGGCACCGAGAACCGCGATTCTCATCTCTCGTCTCCCCGTCGAGGTCGATCGCGGCTCACGCGACTCGACCGATAGCGAACATCTGTTCCGAATTGACATCATCATAGAACGGAAGTTTCATGGCGACAACGATCGACACCGCCCGCGCCGGCCGAGTCGTCGCGACGTGATCGCGGCGCGAGACGCCGGGATCTCCGTGCGACTTTCCGCGAAACCTGCGGCGATCGAGCTTCGGGAGGACGCGAGATGGGCCAAGCGAGCGGAACCGAACCGCGCCTCGACGTCGTCACCATGGGGCGCTCGTCGGTCGATCTCTACGGGCAGCAGATCGGCGTGGCACTCGAGGACATCTCGAGCTTCACCAAGGCGGTCGGCGGCTGTCCCTCCAACATCGCCATCGGTGCGGCGCGGCTCGGGCTGAAATCGGCGGTGATCACCGGCGTCGGCGACGAGCAGATGGGCCGCTTCATCCGCGAACAGTTCGTGCGCGAGGGCGTCGACGTCACCGGCGTCAAAACCGACCCGACGCGGCTGACGGCGCTGGTTCTCCTGTCGGTGCGCGACCGCAAGACCTTCCCACTGATCTTCTACCGCGAGAACTGCGCCGACATGGCGCTGGAGCCGGCCGACATCGACGAGGCCTTCGTCGCCTCCGCCGCCGCGGTCTTGGTGACGGGCACGCATTTCTCGACGGCGAACACCGCCGCGGCGCAGATGCGGGCGATCGACATCGCCCGCGCCCACGGCCGCAAGGTGATCTTCGACATCGACTATCGCCCCAATCTCTGGGGGCTGGCCGGTCACGCCGCCGGCGAGGAGCGCTACATCCGCTCCGACGCGGTGACGGCGCATCTGGCGCCGGTGCTGGCGCTGTGCGACCTCGTCGTCGGCACCGAGGAGGAGCTGTTCATCGCCTCCGGCCGCACCGAGATCCTCGAAGCGCTGCGCGAGGTCCGCAGGCTCGCCCCCGCCGCCACCATCGTCTGCAAGCGCGGGCCGATGGGCTGCGTGGTGTTCCCGGGCGAGATCCCGGCGAGCCTCGACGAGGGTATCCGCGGCCCCGGCTTCCCGGTCGAGGTCTACAACGTCCTCGGCGCCGGCGACGCCTTCATGGCCGGCTTCCTGCGCGGCTGGCTGCGCGGCGAACCGCTCGAGACCTGCGCCACCTGGGCCAACGCCTGCGGCGCCTTCGCCGTGTCGCGGCTCCTGTGCTCGCCGGAGAACCCGACCTGGACCGAGCTGCAGCATTTCCTCGGCTATGGCAGCCGCCACCACGCTCTGCGCTTCGACGCGGCGCTGAACCACATCCACTGGGCGACGACGCGGCGGCCGCAGGCGGAGACGCTGATGGCCTTCGCCATCGACCACCGCGCCCAACTCGAGACGATGGCCGACGACCTCGGCGTCGATCGCGCCCGTATCGCCGACTTCAAGGTGTTGGCGGTGGAAGCCGCCGCCCGCATCGCCGCCGGCCGGCCCGGTTACGGTATCCTGCTCGACGGCACCCATGGCGCCGAAGCGCTGTTCCGCGCCACCGACCACGGTCTGTGGATCGGCCGGCCGGTCGAGGCGCCCGGCTCCCGCCCGCTCGACTTCGACCACATGGCGAGCCTCGGCGCCCATCTCGCCGACTGGCCGGTGCACCACACGGTGAAGTGCCTGTGCTTCTACCGCCCCGACGATCCGGACGAGCTGAAGGCGCGGCAGGAGCGCGAGTTGCTCCGCGTCCACGACGCGGTCCGCACCCTCGGCCGCGAGTTCCTGCTGGAGATCGTCGCCGGTGTGCACGGCCCCCTCGAACCCGACACCGTGCCGGCGGTGCTCGATCGGATCTACGATCTCGGCATCCATCCCGACTGGTGGAAGCTCGAGCCGCAGGCCGATCCGGCGGTGTGGCGGGCGATCGGCGAGGTGATCCGCCGCCACGATCCCTATTGCCGCGGCATCGTCCTCCTCGGCCTCGACGCGCCGGAGGCGGAGCTCGCAGCCGCCTTCGCCGCGGCGCGGGGCGAGCCGCTGGTCCGGGGCTTCGCCGTCGGTCGGACGATCTTCGCCGACGCCGCGCGCGCCTGGCTCGCCGGGCGCATCGACGACGCGGCGGCGGTCGCCGAGATGGCGGCGTGCTTCGAACGGTTGACCCGCGCCTGGAGCGGTTGCGCCCCACCGGGGTGAGGCGGACACTCACGACCGCCGGCCCGTTCCTCGTCGGAAGGCCCGTTCCGCTTCGCAAGGATGGACTCCCATGAAGACCCTCCGCCTCACCACAGCTCAGGCGCTCGTCCGCTTCCTCACCGCGCAGAAGACGGAGATCGACGGCGAGGTGATGCCGATCTTCGCCGGCTGCTGGGCGATCTTCGGCCACGGCAACGTCGCCGGTCTCGGCGAGGCGCTGTGGCACGCCCGCGAGGCGCTGCCGACCTACCGTGCCCACAACGAACAGGCGATGGCGCTGGCCGCGGTCGCCTTCGCCAAGCAGACGCGGCGGCGGCGGATGATGGTGGCCACCACCTCGATCGGCCCCGGAGCCACCAATCTGGTGACGGCCGCGGCAGTCGCCCATGTCGACCGCCTGCCGGTGCTGCTGCTGCCCGGCGACGTCTTCGCCTCGCGCCGGCCCGATCCGGTGTTGCAGCAGGTCGAGGACTTCGGCGACGGCACCGTTTCGGCCAACGACTGCCTGCGCCCGGTGTCGCGGTATTTCGACCGCATCACCCGGCCCGAACAGCTCGTGCCGGCGCTGACCCGCGCCATGCAGGTGCTGACCGATCCGGCCGACTGCGGGCCGGTGACGCTGGCCATGTGCCAGGACGTCCAGACCGAGGCCTGGGACTTCCCCGAGAGCTTCTTCGCCGAGCGCATCTGGACGCCGCGGCGCATCCGCCCCGACGAGCACGAACTCGCCGTCGCGGTGGCGGCGTTGCGCGCGTCGCATCGGCCGATGATCGTCGCCGGCGGCGGCGTGCTCTATTCTCAGGCCGAAGCCGAGCTCCTCGCCTTCGCCGAACGCTTCGGCTTGCCCGTCGGCGAGACCCAGGCGGGTAAGAGCGCCATGCCGGCCGACCATCCGCTCGGGCTCGGGGCGATCGGCGTGACCGGCACGGCGGCGGCCAACGAGATGGCGCGCGAGGCCGACCTGATCCTCGCCGTCGGCACCCGCCTGCAGGACTTCACGACGGGGTCGTGGTCGCTCTTCGGCGATCCGGCGCGCCGTCTCGTCGGGCTCAACGTCCAACTCTTCGACGCGGGAAAGCACCGCGCCGAGCCGCTGATCGCCGATGCCCGCGTCGGGCTTTCGGAACTCGCCGCGACGCTGGGGAGCTGGCGCGCGCCGCAGGCCTGGGCCGAAAAGGCCGGCCGCGCCGTCGCCGCCTGGGCCGAGACGGCCGAACACCACACCGCCGCGGCCAACGAAGGCCTGCCGAGCGATGCGCAGGTGATCGGCGCGGTGCAGCGCAAGGCACAGGCCTCGGACGTGCTGGTCTGCGCCGCCGGCGGTCTGCCGGGCGAGTTGCACAAGCTGTGGCGCCCGGGGGCGCCCGGGGGCTACCACCTCGAATACGGCTATTCCTGCATGGGCTACGAGATCGCCGGCGGTCTCGGGGTGAAGCTCGCCGAGCCCGACCGCGACGTCACGGTCATGGTCGGCGACGGCTCCTACCTGATGATGAACTCGGAGATCGCCACCTCGGTGATGCTCGGGCTCAAGCTCACCATCGTCGTCCTCGACAACCGCGGCTTCGGCTGCATCAACCGGCTGCAGATGGCGTGCGGCGGCGAAAACTTCAACAACCTGTTGAAGGATACCCGCCACAAGGTTCTGCCAGAAGTAGATTTCGCCGCACATGCCGCGTCGCTCGGGGCGATTTCCGGCAAGGTCTCGACCATCGCCGAGCTGGAAACGGCACTCGACGAGGCGCGCCTCGCGCCGCGCACCGCGGTGATCGTGGTGGAGACCGATCCGCTCGTCACCACCGACGCCGGTGGCAACTGGTGGGAGGTGGCGGTGCCGGAAGTGTCGGAGCGCGCCGAGGTTCGCGCCGCGCGGGCGGCCTACGAGGCGGCGCTCGTCAATCAGAGGATCGGAGACTGAACATGCTGCGCATCGGCGCCAATCCCATCGGCTGGTCGAACGACGACATGCGTGAACTCGGCGGCGAGACGCCGCTCGAGACCTGCCTCGCCGAGGCGGCGAGCGTCGGCATCGAGGGCATGGAACTCGGCCACAAGTTCCCGCGCGAGGCGGGCGCGCTGAAGGCGGCGCTCGCGCCCTTCGGTCTCGCCTGCGTCTCGGGCTGGTACTCGAGCGAACTGCTCCTCCGCGACCCGGCGGCCGAGCTGGCGGCGCTGAGGCCGCATCTCGATCTCCTGAAGGCGGTGGGCTGCGACGTCCTGGTCTTCGCCGAGACCTCGAACGCCATCCACGGCGACCGGACGGCGCCGCTGTCGCGCCGGCCGCATCTCGCCGCCGGCGACTGGGCCGAGTTCGGCCGTCGCGTCACCGCCGTCGCCGAAGCGACTCGCGCCGAGGGCGTGCGCCTCGCCTATCACCATCACATGGGCACCGTGGTGCAGTCGCAGGCCGACATCGACGCCTTCATGGGCTCGACCGGCGAGGCGGTGGCGCTCGTCCTCGACACCGGCCACGCCACCTGGGGCGGCGCCGATCCGGCGCAACTCGCGGCGAAGTACCGCTCGCGCATCGCCCATGTCCACACCAAGGACGTCCGCCGCGCGGTGATGGAGCGGGCGATGGCCGAGGATCTCTCCTTCCTCGATGCGGTCGTCGACGGTGTCTACACCGTGCCCGGCGACGGCTGCGTCGACTTCGAGGCGGTGTTCCGCGAACTCCCCGGCTACGACGGCTGGGTGGTGATCGAGGCGGAACAGGATCCGGTGAAGGCCAACCCGCTCGTCTACGCCCGCAAGGGCTTCGCCCATCTGACCGCGGTGCTGGCGAAGACCGGGCTGCGCCCGGCGGCGTGAGCGCCCGCGGGGCGATGTGCCCCGCCGGTGTAGGGAGTCGGGGTGACGTGCCTCGACCGGCATATCCGAGGGAGAGCCATGACCGATCTGCTCGTTCGCCCCCACGCCCCCGAGACCGACGGCCGCGTGCTCGGGATCACCCCCGAGAGCGCCGGCTGGACGCATGTCGGCTTCGCCGTCCATCGCCTCGCGCCCGGCGCGACGATCTCGGGGGGCGAGGCGGCGCGTGAGGCCTGTCTGGTGATGGTCTCGGGGACGGCACGGATCGTCGCCGGCGATCAGGATTTCGGCATCGTCGGCGGGCGCGCCTCGCCCTTCGACGGACCGCCGGGCTCGGTCTACGTGCCGGCCGGGACGACGTGGCGCATCGAAGCGGTGGGCGCGGCCGAAGTGGCGGTGTGTTCGTCGCCGGGCGTTCCGGGACGGCGGCCGGCGCGGGCGATCCCGCCGGAGGCGGTCGGCCGATCGGTGCGCGGTGAGGGGACCAACCAGCGCTTCATCCGCGACATCCTGCCGGAGACGGCGGCGGCCGACAGCCTGCTGGTGGTCGAGGTGATCACCCCCGGCGGCCACTGGTCGAGCTATCCGCCGCACAAGCACGATCGCGACGCCCCGCCGGCCGAGACCGCGCTCGAGGAGACCTATTACCACCGGCTGAACCCGCCGCAGGGCTTCGCCTTCCAGCGCGTCTACACCGACGATCGCTCGATCGACGAGACCATGGCGGTCGAGGACGGCTGCGTCGTCCTGGTGCCGCGCGGTTACCATCCGGTCGGCGCGCCGCACGGCTACGACCTCTGGTACCTCAACACCATGGCCGGTCCGGTGCGCCAATGGCACTTCCACAACGACCCGGCCCACGCATGGATCGTCGAGCCGAAGGGCTGAATCCCGAACGGTTCGAGAGGCACGGGCATCGAGGAATTCGACGCCACACACTCCGCCGTCGTCCCCGGCGAGCGAAGCGAGGGAAGGGGACCCACTCGCTCCTCGTCTCGTCGGACCTCCGATGGATCCCCTTCCCCTCCGCTTCGCTTCGGCCGGGGATGATGGGGTCTCGGGTGTTCGAACCCGTTCGGCAATGGAAGGCACCTTCTCGCGTCGCTCGAGCCGCACGGGGGTCCAAGGCGGGCCGGCGGCGCGACTTCTGGTCGAAAGGAGAGACACATGACGTCCGCGCTTCGCATCGGTATCGTCGGGCTCGGCCGCCTCGGCCGGCGTCATGCGGAAAACCTCGCCTTCCGGGTGCCCGGTGCCCGGCTCGTCGCCGCGGCGAGCCCTTCGGCCGAGGAGCGCGACTGGGCGGCGGCGAACCTGCCCGGGTTGGCGACCGAACCGGGCCTGCCGGAACTGCTGGCGCGCGACGATGTCGACGCGGTGTGGCTGGTCACCCCGACCTCGTTCCACGCCGACCATGTCGTCGCTTCGCTGGAGAGCGGCCGCCACGTCTTCTGCGAGAAGCCACTGGCGCTCGAGGTCGCCGATTGCGACCGGGTACTCGCGGTGGCGAAGGCCCGGCCGAAGCAGGTCGCCATGGTCGGCTTCACCCGGCGCTTCGATCCGGCGATCGCCGAAGCCAAGCGTCGGATCGAGGCGGGCGAACTGGGAAAGATCTTCTCCATCCGCTGTTCGTCGGAGGACGCGATCGACCCGCACGGCTTCTTCGTCCGCTTCGCCCCGACCTCGGGCGGCATCTATCTCGATTGCGCCATCCACGAGATCGATCTCGTCCGCTGGATCCTCGACGGTGCCGAGGCGCGGACGGTGACGGCGGCGGGGACGCGCCTGATGTATCCGGGCCTCGCACCCTGCGGCGACGTCGACACCGGCTTCGCCACCGTGACCTTCGACGGCGGTTGCGTCGCGACCTTCCACGTCAGCCGCACCTCGCATCGCGGCTTCGAGTCGATGCTGACAATCGTCGGCACCGAGGGGGCGCTGGAGATCGGCCGCGGCCTCGGCCATCTGCCGATCACCGTCGAGAAGGACGGGGGACGCCGGGTCGGCGGGCTCGTCGACTTCTTCGATCGCTTCGAAACCGCCTTCCTCCACGGCGCCCGCGCCTTCGTCGAAGCGGTGCGCGCCGGCCGGCCGTCGCCGCTCGGGCTCGACGACGCGCGCGCCGCGACGGCCTTGGCGGTGAGGATGCGCGAGGCGCTGGTCGTCGCCGAGTGAGCGGCGACGATCGCCTCGGCGATCGAAGGAACTCAGGTCGGCGTTCCGCTCTCGTCCAGGGTGACGATGGCGCGCAGCTCGAGCACCGTGTTCTTCACCGAGTAGATCAGCATGATCGCCCCGGTGATCGGCATGCAGGCGTAGAGCCAGCCCTTGTGGATGGCGAAGGCCGTGGTGTGCTCGGAGGTCTCGAGCGTCAGGTCGAGCGAATACTTGAAGAAGATGGCGATGAACACCAGCGACGCGGCCTCGACCAGGAAGCGGTAGACGAGGCGCGAGCGGGTGCCCGGCAGGCGCTTCGACAGCCAGTCGCCGACCGAGAAGTGTTCGTGGGCGACCCAGACCGCGCAGGCGCCGTAGAAGATCAACGCGCCGTAGAGCATCTCCAGGATCTCGTCGAACCAGTGCATCGACATGAAGGGGAAGAAGCGCACCACGATGTTCAGCGTCAGGATCACGGTGATCGCGGCGAAGAGCGCGATGCAGATCACCTCGAGCACGTAGAGGAGCGCTCGATCGATACGGGAGAGGAGGGCGAAGACGGCGGTCACGGCAGCGCTCCCATCAATTGGTTCGGCAGCCACAACGCGATCTCCGGCACGAAGGTGCACAGCAGCGTGACGGCGAGGATGGTGACGAGATAGGGCAGGGTCTCGAGCGCCAGTGACCAGATGCCGACACGGGCGAAACTCTCCACCGCGAACAGGCACATGCCGACCGGCGGGGTGAGATTGCCGATCATGATCAGCAGCGTCATCACCACGCCGAAGTTGATCATGTCGACGCCGAACAGCGGGCAGATCTTCATGAAGATCGGCAGGGTGATGAGGAAGATGGCGTTGCCCTCGAGGAAACAGCCGAGCGTCAGGACGACGCCGACGACGATCCACAGGAACTCCGTCTGGCTGGTGCCCATGGCGGTCAGCTGCAGGATCAGCGCGTCGGGGATGCGCTCGAAGATGGTGAACCAGCCGAAGAAGTTGGCAGTGGCGATGATGAACATCAGGCCGCAGGTCTGCTTCAGCGAGGCGAAGAGGATCGCCGGCAGCTGCCGGATCGTCAGGTCCCGATAGGCGAAGCCGAGGAGGCCGGCATAGAGCGAGGCGACGACCGAGGCCTCGGTGGCGGTGAAGAACCCGGTGGTGATGCCGCCGATGATCCATACCGGGGTGAGCAGCGGCCAGAACGCCGCCTTGAAGCTCTCCCAGATCTCGTGCCAACTCGCCTTGTCGTCCTTCGGCAGGCCGCGCGGACCGGCCATGAAGCCGATGGCGATCATCATCGCGAGCCCCATGGCGAAGCCCGGCACCGCGCCGGCGAGGAACAGCCGGGCGACCGACACCGAGGTGATGGCGCCGTAGAGGACGAAGGGGATCGACGGCGGGATCACCGGACCGATGGTCGAGGCGGAGGCGACGATCGCCGCCGAGATCTTCGGCCGATAGCCCGCGTCGACCATCGCCTTGTGCTGGATCTGCCCGAGGCCGGCGGCGTCGGCCAGCGCCGAACCGGACATGCCGGAGAAGATCATCGACGAGACGACGGAGACCTGCCCCAAGCCGCCGGCGATGTGCCCGACGAGGGCGCGGGCGAAGCGGAAGATGCGGTTGGTGACGCCGCCGGTGTTCATCAGGTTGCCGGCCAGGATGAAGAACGGGATGGCGAGCAGGGTGAAGCCGGTGGTGCCGAAGTACATGCGCTGGGGCAACAGCGCCAGGAAGGCGGCCTGACCCTGACCGACGAAGAAGATCACCGCCGTCAGCCCGATCGCCACCGCGATCGGCACGTCGAGGATGAGCATCGCCAGAAGGACGCCGAAGATCGCCAGAGTGAGCACGGGCGACGTCTCCGTCGAGAGGAACGATGAGGCCTACAGCGGGCCGCGATGCCGGGCGAGGGCCGACCGTCCGCCGTCCTCCGGTCGCGCTGGCGGGCGTCGAAGCGGGGGACGGCGGTCGTCGGGCCGCCTCACTTGGCGGCGTCGACCATGGCCATGAAGCGGGTGAAGTTGTCGGCGCCGACGCGCGCCTTCACCTTCTCCCAAGCCGGCCCCATGGCGTCCTTCCACGGCTTCAGATCCGGCCGCGAAACGACGATGCCCTTGTTCTTCTCCAGGTCGTCGAGCTGGGTGCCTTCGTTGTCACGCAGGAGCTTGCGCGCCAGCTTGGCCGAGGCGGAGGACTCCTCCATCAGGATCTTCTGTTGGTCCGGGGTGAGCTTGTCCCAGCTCTTCTTGTTCACCAGATGGACCATCGAGGAATAGGTGTAGTTCAGGATGGTCATGTACTTCTGGGTTTCGTAGAGCTTCAGCGCATAGATCGTGCCGACCGGGTTCTCCTGACCGTCGACGACGCCCTGTTTCATGGCCATCACCAGTTCGGAGAAGGCGATGGTGACGGCGTTGCCGCCGGCCGCTTCGACGAAGGCCTGATAGGCGAAGGCCGGCGGGGTACGGATCTTCATGCCCTTCATGTCGGCGGGCGTCATCACCGACTTCTTGGAGTTGGTGAGCTGGCGGAAGCCCCATTCCCAATCGGCGAGATGGACGAGGTTCTTGGTCGCCAGCTGCGGATCGGCCCAGGCCTTGAACGGACCGTCGATGATCGCGTCGGCGGTGGCGTAGTCCTTGAAGGCGAAGGGGGTGGAGATGACATCGTAGAAGGGCAGGTGCTTGGCGATCTGGTCCTGGCCCGACAGGCTCATGTCGACGGCGCCGAGCAACACCTGCTCCAGCACCTCCGGCGGCGAGCCGAGCGCGTTGTTGCCGTAGAGGGCGATGGTGACCGCGCCGCCGGTGCGCTTCTCGACATTCGCCTTGAACTGTTTGGCGGCGACGTCGCAGGGGTGACCTTCGGCGGCGAAGTGGCCGAGTTTCAGCTCGAGCGCGTTCGCGGCGATCGTCGAGCCGAGCAGCATCGCGGCAAAGAGTGCGAGTGACTTCATCCTACCCTCCATGGTTTCTCGGCGCACGGTCGACGCCGCTTGGTGCCTTCGACGGCGGTTCCCGGCGAACCGGGTCGGCCTTCGGTATTCCCTGGGGCGATCGGGGGCTCCGCCTCCGATCGCGACGGACGGCTCAACGCGCCAGCCACCCCCCGTCGACCGGCAGGATCACGCCGGTCACGTAGGAGGAGGCGGGCGAGGCGAGGAAGACGATCGCGGTGGCGAGATCGTCGGCTCCGCCCCAGCGCCCGAGCGGGATGCGCTCGAGGATCTGGCGGGAGCGGACCGGATCGTCGCGCAGCGCCGTGGTGTTGTCGGTCGCCATGTAGCCGGGGGCGATGGCGTTGACGGTGATGCCTTTCGAAGCCAGCTCGTTGGCCATGAGCTTGGTCAGCCCGGCGACACCGTGCTTCGACGCCGTGTAGGAGGGCACGCGGATGCCGCCCTGGAAGGAGAGAAGCGAGGCGATCGAGACGATCCGCCCCGCGCATCCGCGTGCGACCATCGACTTCGCCACCGCCTGGGTGAGGAAGAACAGGCTCTTCAGGTTCACCGTCATCACCGCGTCCCAGTCCTCTTCCGAGAAGTCGAGGACATCGGCGCGGCGGATGATGCCGGCGTTGTTGACGAGGATGTCGATCGGTGCCGCCTCGGCTTCGATGGTCGCGACGAGGGCGGCGAAGTCCTGCGGTTCGGCGAGATCGGCGAGGACCTCGTGGAAGCGGCGACCGTGCGCCTCGACTTCCGCCCGCGTCTCCGGCATCGGCCGGGGGCCGAGACCGACGACGTCGGCGCCAGCGCCGGCCAGCGCCCAGGCGGCTGCCCGGCCGAGGCCGGTTCGTGCGCCGGTGACGAGGGCGGTGCGCCCGGTCAGGTCGAAGAGCGAGGTCAGGTTCATCGGAAATCCCCCGGCGCCACGTGGTCCATGTCGGAGAACACCTGGTTCTCGCCCGCCATGGCCCAGATGAAGGCATAGGCCGAGGTGCCGACGCCGGAGTGGATCGACCAGGGCGGCGACACCACCGCTTCTTCGTTGCGCAGGACGATGTGCCGGGTCTCGGACGGACGACCCATCAGGTGCAGCACCATGCCGTCCGGCGGCAGCTCGAAGTAGAAATAGGCCTCCATGCGCCGGTCGTGGGTGTGACAGGGCATGGTGTTCCACACGCTGCCGGTGGAGAGGCGCGTCAGCCCCATGACCAGCTGGCAGGTCGGCATCACGCCGGGGTGGATGTATTTGTGGATGACCCGCTCGTTGGCGGTCTGCGGGGTGCCGAGCGGTGCCGGGGTCGCCTCGTCGATGCTCACCTTGCGGCTCGGATGGCGATGGTGGGCCGGGCAGGACGCGGCATAGAGCTTGGCCGGACGGGTCGGATCGAGGCTCTCGAAGGTGACGTCCTTCGTCCCCATGCCGAGATAGATCGCCTCCTGGAAATCGAGATCGAAGACCTCGCCGTCGGCCGTCACGCGGGTGGGCCCGCCGATGGCGATGGCGCCGAATTCACGCCGCTCCAGCAGGAAGTCGGTGCCGACCGGCTTGCCGAGTTCGGGAGGAAGCGCCAGTGGCCCGGCGCCCGGCATGATGCCGATGACCATCATCCGCTCGTAGTGGGTGAGGGTGGCGCGGACCTCCCCCGGCCGGAACAGGTCGGGGATGAGGAAATGCCGGCGGAGATCTTCGGTACCGAGGGTCTCCACCTGGGTGTGGTGGAGGGCGTGACGGATGTCCACGTGGGTCCTTTCTCCGGCCGGCGATGCGCCGGCTACCGGTCGAGTTCGGGTCGCATGAACAGGTAGCCGTAGGTCTTCTCGACCTCCGGCAGGGCTTGCAGGATCTCGGCGAGATGGGCGCGCATCGCCGCCTCCGCCGCGTCGGCGTCACGGGCGTCGATCGCCGCCATGACGGCGCGGTGCTGCCGCACGAGCAGCGGCAGCGTCTCGGGGACGGGCAGGGTCAGGTGGCAGACCCGGTCGAGATGGGCCTTGATGTCGGTGAGCGCCTCCCAGGCGGTGGGATAGCCGGCGCCCTCGGCGAGCGCGGCGTGGAACGCCTGATCCTCGCGCTGGAAGAGATAGTGGGCGTGCGCCTCGGCGTGGACCTCCTGGGCGTCGAGGATCGCATCGATGCGCCGGCGCACGTCCGGGTCGAAGCTCTCGCAGGCGCGCCGCACCACCGCCACTTCGAGCGACTCGCGCACGAAGCGCTGCTGGCGCATGCGGTCGGCCGAGATGCGGGAGACACGCGTGCCGCGCCGCGGCCTGGTCTCGACCAGTTCGGCGCGGGCGAGCGCGATCAGAGCCTCGCGCACCGGCTGGCGCGACACGCCGAAGCGCTCGGCGAGTTCCTTCTCCGACAGAGGCGTTCCAGGCAGGAACTCCAGGGTGACGATCGCCTTGCGGATCTCTTGTTCGACCCGCTGTGCCGCCGTCTCCGCCTTCGAAACGAACATGGTCTCTCCTCTTCTCCGACCCTCGGTGTCGGCGCCGATCCCGGAGGAAGCAGCATGCCACCGATCGGTATCGAAGAGTGAACGAGATCTACCATACCACAACGGTATGGTAATGAAAATGGTACCAGAAGAAATTTCATGGTCGGCTCACATGGTATTCGGGGTGACGTGCCGGAAAAAAGAAAAGGGCGCCGCGAAGGGCGCCCGGAGTGGGGGATCGATCGTCCTGAGAGGGAGTGTCATTGGCCGAGAGGCGGGACCGAGCGGACGCCACGCGGACGCTCACCCGGGGGATGCGACCCTGAGGCGCCCGAGAGGGCACCCCGGGGGGATGAGAGACCGATTCGCCCCTGCGGGACGAGGCGAAGGGTCTCAGGCGCCGCAGGCGTTGGCCGCCGCGGCGTCGTCCGGGGTCGCCGCGGCGAGGCCGCCGGCCGGGACCCGCAGCGAAGCGACGAAGCGCTGCAGCGCGGTGCCGGCGAGCATGGCGGCGGCGAAAGTCAGCGCCTTGGGATCGAGGCTGGCGATCGCCGTCAGCGCCGGACCCGGGCAGTAGCCGACGAGGCCCCAGCCGACGCCGAAGACGACGCTGCCGCCGACGAGCGCCGGGTCGATGCGATGCGACGGCGCCGGCAGGCGGCGGCGGGCGAGGCGGAAGAAAACCCAGCCGATGCCGATCGCCCCGGCCATGACGAAGGCGAGCGACGGATCCCAGGCGCCGGAGATGTCGAGGAAGCCCTGGACCTTGGCCGGCGAGGTCATGCCGGAGAGGCAGAGGCCGGCGCCGAAGAGGAGGCCGATGAAGAGTGCGAAGATCGGGCGCATGGTTCGGTCCCTCAGGCGAGATGGCGCAGGACGAAGACGGTGGCGACGGCCGCGGCCATGAACGAGCCGGTGGCGACCGCCGAGCGCAGCGACAGGCGGGAGAGCCCGCAGACGCCGTGACCGGAGGTGCAGCCGGAGGCGAGGCGGGTGCCGAAGCCGACGAGCAGACCGCCGGCGATCACCGCGGTCCAACCGACGTCGGGGACTGCGGAGGGAAGGGCGTAGAAGGAGCCGATCAGCAACGGCGCCAGGATCAGACCGGCGATGAGGGCGAGCCGCGACGTCCATTCCTTGTCGGTCTCGAACAGACCCGAGACGAAGCCGCTCACCCCGAGGATGCGACCGGAGCGCGCCGCCAGGAGGCCGGCGGAGATGCCGATCACCGCACCTCCGGCCAGGGAGGCGAGGGGGGTGAAGTTGAGCCAGTCGATCGACATGGAAATCCTCTGTTCCGCTCGTGTCCGTCGCGGTCGCCGCATCGCGCGCTCCGCTCCGTCGTGGAAAAGAAGATCTCATGTCGCGGTCGCGAACCCGAGATCGTGCGATCTCTTGTTCGCCCGCGAAGAGAAAATGTGTTGCGCCGAAACGCCCACCCTTCGCAGCGCGTTCCAAGCGGCGAAACGAGGCGTCGGCCGGACGGCGCGATGCGGTTCCCGGCCGGGCACGGCTCCCGTGGCGATCCCAGACGCGAACGCCCCCGCCACGGGGGACGGGGGCGTTCGGTCTCACCGCGAAGGCCGACCGGGAGGTCGGTGATCCCGCGGGCGTCCGGGATCAGTTCGCGGCGATCTCCTCGGCGTTCTTGCCGGCGGCGACGGAATAGCGGATCGGCACCTTGCGGGTGGCGAGGAACTGCTCGATCGTCTCGCCGCGCATCGAGGCGTAGACCTCCGGGTTGGAGACGCCGATCACCGCCGCCATCTTCTCCAAGACGAAGAAGCTGACGCCCCGCCGGATCATGCCGATCCAGTCGCGTCCGGTGATCAACGCCCGCTCCTCCGCGTCGAGACCGTACGCGTCGGCGAGGCCGGCGAAGTCGTCACGGAAGCGGGCGCGGTGCGCCGGCTCGATCAGCCGGTGCAGGAAGTCGTTGATGCGGAAATTCTTCAGGCTGCGGTCGAGAGTGAAGGGGTAGGTCCCGGCGAGCGTCTCGGCGCCGGCCAGTTCGTAGCCCATGTGGGCGCGATAGGCGGCGATCTCCTCCGGGTCGGGCGCGTCGCCGAGGTCTTCGAAGACCACGGTGGCGATGTTGGTGACCGAGGGGGCGTAGGTGTGGAGATGGACCTTGCGCACGGTCCCGGAGAGCGCACCGCGCATGATCAGCCACATGATCACCTCCGCCCCTTCCATGCCGCCGAGCACGGCGTAGTCGGCGAGGCGCTTCTCGACCAGCTTCTCCGGAGCGGTCTCCAGGAGATCGAGGAACTCCTGGTCCCAGGCCTCGTTGAGGAAGCCGGCGCGTTCGCCGTGCACCTGGTGCGACAGGCCGCCGGTGGCGACGATGGCGACGCGCAGGTTCTCGTCCGGAAAGCTCTGGATCGCCTTGCGCAACGACCGGCCGAGCTTCCAGCAGCGCTTGGCGTTGGGGATCGGCAACTGCAGCACGCCGACCTGCAACGGCACGATCGAGCCGCCCCACGGCCCGGCCTCGTCGCCCATCATCGACAGCGGCGATAGGCAGCCGTGATCGAGCGGCTTGCCCTGGAAGAACGACATGTCGAACTCGTCGGCGACGAGCGCCGCGGCGACGTGGCGGGCGAGCGCCGCGTGGCCCTTGGCCGGCGGCACCGGGCGCGGCCCGTCACCCTCGTCGGCCGGCCGCCACACGTCGTCGACACCGAGGGCGAAGGCCGAATAGTGGTCGAAGAAGAACGACGTGATGTGATCGTTGTAGATCATGAACAGGACGTCGATCTCCTTGGCCCGCACCCAGTCGCGCACCTTGGCGAAACTCTCGAAGATCGGCGCCCAGGCCGGATCGTTCTGTTTGCCGGTGTCCTTCGCGAAGCCGATGGTCGGGGAATGCGAGGCACCGATGCCTCCGATGATCTTGGCCATGATCGCCCTCTCGTCGTTTCTGGTTTCGCCGATGCGCACGTGCTCGGCGTTTCCGGGTTCGCCACCTTCCGGCGTCGACGCGCCGGCCGAAGTGACGAAGTGGCAGGGAGGATGTCGACGTTCTTCCTTGCGAACAATCGCCGGATCGGCAACGCTACGTTTCTTTCTGTGAACGATGGAGCGGACCGGTGAAGTGGCGGATCGACGACGTGCCGGTCTTCGTCGCGGTGGTGGAGCGCGGCGGCATCACCGCGGCGGCACAGGCGCTGGCCATGCCGAAATCGTCGGTCAGCAAGTCGATCACCCGGCTCGAACACGATCTCGGGGTGCGCCTCCTCGATCGCAATTCGCGCCGGGTGCGGGTGACGAGCGAAGGCGAGGCCTTCTTCCGCCAGTGCCAGCGCATCATGGACGAGATCGGCGAGACCGACGCGGTGATGACCGGCCTCACCATGGTGCCGCGCGGCCGATTGACGGTGGCGACGCCGCCGGCCTTCTGCCAGGAGGTGCTGGCGCCGCATCTCGCCGGCTTCCACCGCCGCTATCCCGAGATCGAGCTCGATCTCGTCGTCACCAGCCATGCCGTCGACATGCTCGGCGAGCAGTTCGACGTGGCCGTGGTGGTCGGCGTCCAGGCGGATTCGGAGTTCACCCAGAAGTCGCTGCTCGGCGGCCGGCTGATCTGGATCGCCGCGCCCGCCTATGTCGCGGCGCACCACATCGGTTGCGACGCCCACGACCTCCTGCGCCACGTGCAGATCTGCGAACGCCGCTACGTCGCCCGGCCGCTGGCGCTGAAGCAGGATCACCAGACCCTGCGGCTCGACGTCGGCCCGCGGGCGATCCGGGTCAACGATCCCCTGGCGGTGCGCGAGGCGGTGATGCACGGCGCCGGCGTCTCGTTCCTGCCGGAGCGCTATTGCCGCGATCTCATCCGCGCCGGCCGGTTGACGCAGGTCGGCGTCGAGGTCGAGTTCGACACCTCGGCGTCGATCCTCTCGGCGGTCTTCCCGTCGCGCCGGCTGGTGTCGGCGCGCACCCGCGCCTTCCTCGATTTCCTCGAGGAGATCTGCGCGCCCCTCGCCGACGCCGACCGGCGGCGCGCCTGAACCGGCGACCGGCGTGGTCCGACGCGGCGAACGATGCTACCGATCATCGCCGTCTTCGCACCCCGCCACCTTCGAGGAGTGCCCGCCCGTGACCTCGCTCGACGACCTCGCCGACCTGATCCGCACCCGCGCCGCGGGCTCCGACCGCTTCGTCGTGGCGATCGCCGGACCGCCGGGGGCGGGGAAGTCGACGCTGTCGCACGACTTGGCGGCACGGCTGCCGCCGGCGGAGACGGCGGTGTTGCAGGCCGACGGCTTCCACTTCGACAACGACCTGCTGGTCCGCCTCGGCCGCCGCGATCGCAAGGGCGCGCCCGACACCTTCGACGTCGCCGGCCTCGACGTGCTGCTCGGACGCATCCGGGCGCGTGAGGAGGCCGTGGTCGCGCCGGTCTTCGATCGCACCCTCGACGTCGCCCGCGCCGGGGCGCTGGTGATCGGCGCGGAGATCCGCCTCGTGCTGGTCGAGGGGAACTATCTCCTCCTGACACACGGGCCATGGGCGGCCCTGCGGTCGAGTTTCGACCTCACGATCCGCATCGACGTTCCGCGCACCGAACTGGAGCGCCGGCTCCTCGCCCGCTGGCACGATCTCGGCTGGACCGCCGCAGCGGCGCGCGCCTGGGTCGACGGCAACGACCTGCCGAACGTCGACACGGTCCTCGCCGACAGTGGCCCCGCCGACATCGTCTGGTCGCCCGAGGGGACGGCCGTCTGAGCGATCGGCCGTCCGGTTTTTTCCGCGCGTCCGTCTAGGTTCTGTACCCACGGCCCTGAATCCGGGTTAACGGTCAGGCGTTGAGGATTCGAGCGAGATAGCC
>NZ_DAIPZB010000006.1:0-119087 GCF_036782435.1 Pinisolibacter sp.
ATCACGTCAGTAGACGGTCGTCGAGGGCTATCCGCGCACAGGTCTCCTGATACCATCGGCCATCGAAAATGACCGATGGTATTCCTGACGCGAATTTCTCATGCCTCTGATGCAAATGAGGAATTTGCGGTCCTTCAGAGGCCGGGTGGGTCAGCACCTCCGGCCTCTGGTATGACGTCGGCGGGACGGAACGGGTGGTGAAGCCACCCGGCAGAAATGCCGAGGGCGCCCCGAAAGGCGCCCTCTTCGTTTCGGTCGGTCGGATGGATCAGCCGCGGCGCGACAACGGGACGTAGTCGCGGGTCGGGGCGCCGGTATAGAGCTGACGCGGACGGCCGATCTTCTGATGCGGGTCCTCGATCATCTCCTTCCACTGGGCGATCCAGCCGACGGTGCGCGCCAGAGCGAACAGCACGGTGAACATCGAGGTCGGGAAGCCCATCGCCTTCAGCGTGATGCCCGAATAGAAGTCGATGTTCGGGTAGAGCTTCTTCTCGATGAAGTAGTCGTCGTGCAGCGCGATGCGCTCGAGCTCCATGGCGACGTCGAGCAGCGGATCGTCCTTGATGCCGAGGTTGGAGAGAACCTCGTGGCAGGTCTTCTGCATGATCTTGGCGCGCGGGTCGTAGTTCTTGTAGACCCGGTGACCGAAGCCCATCAGACGGAACGGATCGTTCTTGTCCTTGGCGCGCTCGACGTAGTGCGGGATGCGGTCGACCGAGCCGATCTCCTGCAACATCTGCAGCGCCGCTTCGTTGGCGCCGCCGTGCGCCGGGCCCCACAGGCAGGCGATGCCGGCCGCGATGCAGGCGAACGGGTTGGCGCCCGACGAGCCGGCGAGACGGACGGTCGAGGTCGATGCGTTCTGCTCGTGGTCGGCGTGCAGGATGAAGATGCGGTCGAGGGCGCGGCTCAGCACCGGATTGACCTTGTAGTCCTCGCACGGGATCGAGAAGCACATCTTCAGGAAGTTCGACGTGTAGTCGAGGCTGTTGTCCGGGTACACGAACGGCTGGCCGATCGAGTACTTGTAGGCCATCGCCGCGATGGTCGGCATCTTGGAGATCATGCGGATCGACGCGACCATGCGCTGGTGCGGATCGGTGATGTCCAAGCTGTCGTGATAGAACGCGGCGAGGGCGCCGACGGTGCCGACCATGACGGCCATCGGATGGGCGTCGCGGCGGTAGCCCGTGAAGAACTTCAGCATCTGCTCGTGCACCATGGTGTGGCGATAGACACGAGCGTTGAAGTCGTCGAACTGGCGACGGGTGGGCAGGTCGCCGTAGAGCAGCAGATAGCAGGTCTCGAGGAAGGAGCCCTGCTCGGCGAGCTGGTCGATCGGATAACCGCGATGCAGCAGGATGCCTTCGTCACCGTCGATGTAGGTGATCTTCGATTCGCACGAGGCGGTCGACGTGAAACCCGGATCGTAGGTGAAGCAGTGGGTGGCCCCGTAGAGCTTGGTGATGTCGATGACGTCGGGACCGATGGAGCCGGGACGGACCGGCAGGGTCATCGACTTGTCGCCGATGGTGAGAGTGGCGGACTTTTCGCTCATGCAGATACCCCCTGGGCGCGGAGATCCAAACGACTGGCCGGCGAACCACATCTAACCGTTTAGAACAACGGACAGAAGGGGGACCTGGCCCCGCGCCGCTTCGTCGAGTGCGAGGCCTAGCCCATTCCCGAACCGCCGACAAGCACTTCCTAGGTATCAGGCGGCAAGAATTCTGGTCAAAAATGTGGCGCATCAACCGCTTCCCGTGGCTGCGAAATGCTACGTGGCGTCGCAGCATGGGCATGCGACGCCGCGGCTTCGGCGGCTCTTTCGGGAGGTCGGCGGTCGTGCCCGGGCTCAGCCGGGCAGGCGATCGGCGAGACGGGCGAGGGTCTCGTCGCGGCCGAGAACGGCGAGCACGTCGAAGATGCCCGGCGAGGTCGTCCGACCGGTCAGGGCGGCGCGCAGCGGCTGCGCCGCCTTGCCGAGCTTGAGCCCGGCCTCTTCCGCATGGGCGCGCACGACCGCCTCGGTCGACGCCGCCGACCAGTCGGCCTCCGAGACGGTCGCCAGACGCGGCGCCAGTGCGCCGAGCACGGCGAGGCCGGCGTCGTCGAGCAGCGCCGCCGCCTTCTCCTCCATCGCCAGCGGTCGGGCGGCGTGGATGAACGCCGCGCCGTCGAGGAGTTCGACCAGCGTCTTCGCCCGCTCCTTGAGCCCCGGCAGCGCCGCGCGGATCTTCGCCTCGAGCGTCGCGTCGAGCTTGGCGAGGAGGTCGCGACCGGTGTCGGTGTGGGGGAGGAAGTCGACGAAGGCCTTCCACAGCGCCTCGTCGGGCGTGGCGCGCATGTAGTGGCCGTTGAGGTTCTCGAGTTTGGCGAAGTCGAAGCGCGCGGCGCCCTTGTTGACGTCGTGGATGTCGAACCACTCGACCGCCTGTTCGGTGGTGAAGATCTCGTCGTCGCCGTGGCTCCAGCCGAGGCGGGCGAGGTAGTTCCTGAGCGCCTCGGGCAGGTAGCCGAGGGCACGGTAGGCGTCGACGCCGAGGGCGCCGTGGCGCTTGGAGAGCTTGGCGCCGTCGGCGCCGTGGATCAGCGGGATGTGGGCCCACACCGGCACCGTCCAGTCCATCGACCGGTAGATGTGGGTCTGGCGCGCCGCGTTGGTCAGGTGATCGTCGCCGCGGATGACATGGGTGACGCCCATGTCGTGGTCGTCGACGACGACCGCCAGCATGTAGGTCGGCGTGCCGTCCGAGCGCAGCAGGATGAAGTCGTCGAGCACGTCGTTGCGGAAGACGACGCGGCCCTGGACGCAGTCGTCGATCACCGTCTCGCCTTCGCTCGGGATCTTCAGGCGGATGACCGGCTGCACGCCCTCCGGGGCTTCGGCCGGGTCGCGATCGCGCCAACGGCCGTCGTAGCGCGGTGGTCGGCCCTCCTTCATCGCCGTCTCGCGCATCTCGTCGAGTTCGGCCGGGCTCGCCCAGCAGCGATAGGCCTTGCCGCGGGCGAGAAGCTCTTGGGCGATCTCGGCATGCCGGGTCATGCGGGCGAACTGGAAGAGCGGCTCGCCTTCGCCCTCGAGCCCGAGCCAGCGCAGGCCGTCGAGGATGGCGTCGATCGCCGCGTCGGTGGAGCGCTCGCGGTCGGTGTCCTCGATGCGCAGCAGCATCCTGCCGCCGGTGTGGCGGGCGTAGAGCCAGTTGAACAGCGCCGTCCGCGCGCCACCGATGTGCAGGTAGCCGGTCGGGGAGGGGGCGAAACGGGTGACGACGGTGTCGGCCATGGAAAGCGGATCTCGACGGAAGTTGAGCGGCGTGGGAGGCTGCAACCGGATGTGACGGTCGGCCACGTTCGGGAACTGGGGCGTTCCTCTAACATGGCGGAGCGCCGAAACCCAAGGGGCGAGAGCGGTGAGGAGCGAAGAGACGGAGAGATCGCGGATCGGCGACGTCCGACCCGACGTCACCGGATCGGCGCGACCGCCCGGTCCGATCGACCGTCGCGGCTTCGACGTCCTCGCCCGCGGCGGTTCGGCGCTCGGTCTGCGCCTCGGCGACGTCGCCGATCGCCTGCAAGATGCCGTCCGCCGCGATCTCGACGGCGGCTTGGCGTTGCCCGGTCTCGTCGTCGTCTTCGCTTGTGGCATCGCGCTCTATTTCGTCCTGCCGCGCGAACCGTGGCCGCCGGCGGTCGCGGCCCTCGCCTTCGCCGCGGTGGCGATCACATGGGTGCGTCGGCGTCGTGGCCACGCCGCCCGCCTCGCTGCGACCCTCACCGCGCTGGTCCTCGGCGCCGCCGCCGCGAGTTTCGAGACGGCGCGTGTCGCCGCCCCGCGGCTCGATCACGAACGGACCGTCACGGTGGAGGGCCGTGTCGTCGATCTCGACGCCACCGCCACAGGCGGTCTGCGCCTCACCGTCGATGTCGCCCGCATGGAGGGCAGGGGGCTGACGCGGGAGACGACGCCGACCCGCATTTCCGCGACCCTCACCACCAAGGGGGCGAGGCCCGGCGTCGGCGACGCCATCCGCTTCAAGGCGAGGCTGAAGCCACCGGAAGGACCGGTGATGCCGGGCGGCTACGATTTCGCCCGGCGGGCGTGGTTCGAGGGGCGCGGCGCCGGCGGCTACATCCTCGGCCGCGTCACCCCGATCGATCTCGGCCCGGCCGACCGGGGGGACAGCCTCCTTCAGCCGATCGGGTCGTTGCGCCACGCCATCGCCGAACGGGTGCGCGCCAGCCTGCCCGGGGCCACCGGCGCCATCGGCGCGGCGCTGATGGTCGGCGAGCAGCGGGCGATCCCGGAAGCCGCCGCCGAGCCGCTGCGCGCCTCCGGCCTCACCCACATCGTCTCGATCTCGGGCCTCCACATGGGGCTGGTGGCCGGCGGGGTGATCGTCGCCATCCGTGCTCTCCTGGCGCTCTTTCCCGCCCTCGCGCTCGGCTACCCGATCAAGAAATGGGCGGCGGCGGTCGCCTTCGTCGCGGCGACGATCTACCTCCTGCTCTCCGGCAACCAGGTGGCGGCGCTGCGCTCGCATCTGATGGTGTCGGTGGCGCTCCTCGCGGTGCTGGTCGATCGGCCGGCGATCACCATGCACACGGTGGCCGTCGCGGCGATCCTGATCATGGCGGTCTCGCCGTCGGCGGCGATGGAGCCGAGCTTCCAGATGAGCTTCCTGGCGGTGATCGCCCTCGTCGCCTCCTACGACCTCTACCGCGGGTGGGCATCGCGACGGCCGCCGCCGCGCCGCGAGGCGGGGCTCGTCGTCCATCTCGTCGGCGGGGTCTTCCGCAACATCGAGGGCTTCGCCTTCTCCTCTCTCGTCGCCGGTCTCGCCACCGCGCCGATCATCGCCGGGACGTTCTTCCGCGCCGCCCCCTATTCGATCCTCGCCAACATGGCGGTGTTGCCGGTGACCGGCATCGTGATCATGCCGGCGGCGGTCCTCTCGGCTCTGGCGATGCCGTTCGGGCTCGACCACTGGCCGTTGCAGGTGATGGGCCTCGGGATCGACTGGATGATCCTGGTGGGGCGGTGGGCCGCGGCGCTGCCGGCCGGCGACGGGCTGATCGGTGCGCCGCATGCGGCGATGATGCCGCTCGGCATCGCCGCCGTCCTGTGGCTCTCCGCCTGGAAGAGCCGGATCCGACTTTTCGGTCTGATCCCGGCGGCCGCGGCTTGTGCCTTGCTCTTCCTCGGGCCGCGCCCCGACGTGCTGATCGGCCGCCACGGCAGCCCGGTGGCGGTGCGAGGCGCCGACGGACGGCTGCACGTGCTCGCCGGACGCCAGGACCGGTTCGACACGGCGATCTGGCTCGCCGCCGATCACGACGCCCGGCCGACGCAGGACCCCGGTCTCGGCGCGGGGTGGCTCTGCGATCCGGCAGGATGCATCTTCCGTCACGGGGAGATCGGCGACGGCGAAATCGGTGATACCGCCGCGGGTGCCGAGGTTCCCGCGGCGAAGGACGCCCGTGGCCGGAGCGAAGCTCGCGGCAGCGCGAAGACCGGCGATGGGCGCGAAGCTCGCCCCGGCGCGGCCACGCGTACCCCCGACGGGAGCAGCACCGGCATCGAAGCGCGCCACCCCGAGATCCCCGGCGGCGGCGAGCCTGCCGCAGTCGTCCCCGGGTCGGATCGAGCGATCGGATCGCAGCCGCGGGGCGGTCCGGGCGCGTCGTCCCGCCGTTCGGGCGGCGGCATGCTCGAAATCGCCGTGGTGCGCCATCCGGGCGCCTTCGACGAGGATTGCCGACGCGCCGCCCTGGTGATCACCACCCTGGTCGCGCCGCCGGGCTGCCGCGATCTCACCACGGTCGTCGATCGCCTCGACCTCGCCCGCACCGGAGCGTCGACGCTCGACTTCACCGGTCCGCCGAGACCGATCGGGGCCCTTTCGTCGGCGAGGAACACCGACGAGCGGTCACGCTTCGAAAACGGCTCCGCCGACGCACTCGCCGATCCCACCCGCGATCCGGAAACGGCGTCGGGCGACCTCGACGACTTCGCCCCGCGTGCCACAGCCGCCCCCGACGCCGACGGGGGCGGCGGCGATGCAGGTGGGGGAGCCGGGGATGGCGATGGCGGCGACCGGGGCGTTCCTATCGATCCGGCCGCGAGCCGACGGAACACCCAACGAGGTCACACGCAGCGAGCGAACACACCGCGCACCGACCCGCCGCCGACCCGCTCCGGCGTGGCGCCCGCGGTCGCCGCCGTCCCACCGGACGAGGTGTATCTGCGTCGCGACGTACTTCTGCGCACCAGCCTTCCGGCGAGCCCCCGTCCCTGGACCCCGCTCGATCCGCGCATCGCCGCGCTCGAACGCGAAGCCGAGGCGGTCGATGCCGAGGTCCGCGCCGCTCAGTAGCGGCGGATGAGGCCGACCAGCCGACCCTGGACCTTGACCCGATCGGGGCCGAAGATCCGCGTCTCGTAGGCGGGATTGGCGGCTTCCAGCGCTACCGAGGCGCCGCGCTTGCGCAGTCGCTTCAGCGTCGCCTCCTCCTCGTCGACCAGGGCGACGACGATATCGCCCGAGTCGGCGTGGTCGGAGCGTTTGATCAACACGGTGTCGCCGTCGAGGATGCCCGCGTCGATCATCGAATCGCCGCGCACCTCGAGAGCGAAATGTTCGCCGCCGCCGATGAGGTCCATCGGAACCGGGATGGCGTGGGTGTAGTTCTGGATCGCCGAGATCGGCGTACCGGCGGCGATGCGGCCCATGACGGGGATCGTCACCACGTCGGCCCGCTCGTCGTCGCCCGTCGCCACGCTGCGCGGCTTGCCGAGGCTGCCCTCGATGACCGAGGGGGCGAAACCCTTGCCCGGCCGGCTCGCCGAGGCGAGGCCGGGGGCGACCGAATCGGGCAGGCGCACCACCTCGAGCGCTCGCGCCCGGTTGGGCAGGCGGCGGATGAAGCCGCGCTCCTCGAGCGCCGTGATCAGCCGATGGATGCCCGACTTGGACCGGAGGTCGAGCGCATCCTTCATCTCGTCGAAGGAGGGCGGCACGCCGGTCTCCTTCAGCCGCTCGTGAATGAACATCAGCAGTTCGTACTGCTTGCGCGTCAGCATCGGCTCGACACCTCGTCGGTCCCGGCGTGAGAGCGCACGCCGCGGAACAGGATCGAAAAGAAACGCGGCGAAACGATCGTCCCGCCGGGTCGGATCTCGCTCGCACTCGTCGGATCGCTCACGGCCCACTCGCCCGCCGTCGATGGCGTTCGACGATGGAGAGTGGCCGATTCGCCACAAGTACAAATCGCGAACTCAACCTACACGTTCCCCGGATGTTCCGCAAGCGACGCCGAGAACAAAACGGGCATGAGATCGATGGGCCGGCCGCATCGGGGCGCGCGGATCGCCGCGATGGCGACGCGGTGCCCGCGGCCGCGGGTGGCGTCGGGCGCTCGATGCCGGAGGCGCGCCATGGCGGCGACCCGGGCGCGGTGTACGGCTCCGGCGGTCGTTTCCTCCTCGAGGTCCGGTGGATCGCGTTCCGCGATGCCGCATTCGACCCGCCGAAAATCCCCGTTCCCGAGCGCTCTTCGGCGAACGGAACCGGTGATCCGGATGGATACGTCCGGATTTCGCCTCAGGGGAAGCGGATGAACCGGCAGGGTTCGCCGGCCTCGGCCGGCGGGGCGTGGGGCGGGCGCACCAGGAGGCCGTCGGTCCCGGCGAAGCGGGTCAACAGCGAGGAATCCTGCGTATCGGCGGGGACCGCGGCGAGCCGGCCGTCGGCGTCGACGACGAGATGGGCGCGCATGTAGTCCTGGCGGGCGTCGTTGGCGGCGACGGCGCGTCCGAGGGCGACGATCTCCTGGCGTGGCCGCGGATCGGGCACGCCGGAGAGCGCGCGCACCAGGGGCGCCAGGAAGAGCAGCGAGCAGACCAGCGCCGACGAAGGATTGCCCGGCAGGCCGACGACCCGGGCCGCGCCGCGGCGACCGAACATCAGCGGCTTGCCCGGCCGCATGGCGAGCTTCCAGAAGCCGAATTCGACGCCGGCGGCGGCGAGTGCGGCATGGACGTGGTCGCGGTCGCCGACCGAGGCGCCGCCGATGGTGACGAGCACCTCGACACCGAGATCGAAGGCGGCGCGGATCGCCGCGATCGTCGCGTCGAGGTCGTCGCGAACGATGCCGAGATCGATCGCCTCGCCGCCGACCGCCTCGATCAGCGCGGTGATCGCATAGCCGTTGGAGGCGATGATCTGGTCGAGACCGGGGGTGGCGCCCGGCGGCACCAGCTCGTCGCCGGTGGCGAGCACGGCGATACGCGGGCGCCGGTGGACCGGCATTTCGGCGTGGTTCATCGCCGCGACCAGACCGAGATTGGTGAAGTCGAGGCGGGTGCCGGCGATCGGGCCGACGTCGCCCTCGCGGAAGTCGACGCCGGCGGCGCGGATGTGACGGCCGCGCTCGGCCACCTCGTCGAAGGTCACGGTGTCGCCGTCGCGGCTGGTGTACTCCTGCATGACGACGGTATCGGCGCCGGCCGGCAACGGTGCGCCGGTGAAGATGCGCACGCAGGTGCCCGCCTCGACCGTGCCGGCGAAGGCGTTGCCGGCGGCGGCCTCGCCGACGACCCGCAGGCGCGCGCCGGGCTCGGTCGCGTCGGCGGCGCGGATCGCCCAGCCGTCCATGGCGGCGGCGGCGAAGGGCGGCTGGGTGCGGCGGGCGTGAAGATCGGCGGCGAGGACGCGGCCGCGCGCCGCGGTGATCGGCACGATCTCGGACTCGGTCGCCACGATGCCTTCGAGCACGGCGGCGAGCGCCACATCGACCGGGGTCAGCGCCATGATGTCACTCCGCGCGCCATTCGCCCGACTTGCCGCCGGACTTCTCGAGCAATCGGATGCCGCCGATCACCATGCCACGGTCGACCGCCTTGGCCATGTCGTAGACGGTGAGACAGGCGACGGAAACGGCGGTCAGCGCCTCCATCTCCACCCCGGTCTGCCCCGAGACGCGGGCGAGGGCGCGGAGACGTAGACCCGGCAGCGTCTCGTCGATCTCGACATCGAGGGTGACCTTGGTCAGGAGCAGCGGATGGCAGAGCGGGATCAGCTCGTGGGTCTTCTTGGCCGCCATGATGCCGGCGATGCGCGCCGTGGCGACGACATCGCCCTTCTTGGCGAGGCCGTCGCGGATCAGCGCCAGCGTCTCCGGCTTCATGGTGACCGAGCCCTCGGCGATCGCCGTGCGCGAGGTCACGGCCTTGTCGCCGACGTCGACCATGTGGGCGGCGCCGCTGTCGTCGAGATGGGTGAGGCGCGGGGCGTCGGTCATGGTCGGGCCTTCGCCAGCAGCGCCCGGGTGGCGACGGTGACGTCGGCCTGACGCATCAGGCTCTCGCCGACCAGGAAGGTGGAGATGCCGACGCGCTCGAGGCGGGCGCAGTCGTCGGGGGTGAAGATGCCGCTCTCGCCGACCAGCAGGCGGTCGTCGGGCACCATCGCCGCCAGCCGTTCGGAGGTCGTGAGCGACACTTCGAAGGTCTTGAGGTTGCGGTTGTTGATGCCGAGAAGCGGCGAGGCGAGGCGCAGCGCCCGCTCGGTCTCCTCCTCGTCGTGGACCTCGATCAGCACGTCCATGCCGAGCGCGAAGGCGGCATCCTCGAGCGCCTTCGCCTCGTCGTCGGAGAGCGACGCCATGATGATCAGGATGCAGTCGGCACCCCAGGCACGCGCTTCGAGCACTTGATAAGGTTCGTAGAGGAAGTCTTTGCGAAGGCATGGTAAGCCGACCGCGGCTCGGGCCGCCGTCAGGTACTCCGGCGCGCCCTGGAAGGACGGGCCGTCGGTGAGGATCGACAGGCATGCGGCACCGCCGGCCTCGTAGGCGCGGGCGAGGCTCGGCGGATCGAAATCGGCGCGGATCAGCCCCTTCGACGGGCTCGCCTTCTTGATCTCGGCGATCAGGCCACGCTCGCCCGCCGCCTTCCTGGCGCGGAGCGCGGCGAGGAAGCCGCGCGGCGCCGTGACGTCGGCGATGCGGGCGCGCAGCTCCGCTTCGGAGACCTTCGCCTTGGCGGCGGCGATCTCCTCGCGCTTGTAGAGCTCGATCTTCTTCAGAATGTCGGCCATCGCCGTCCTCAGGCGTTCGAAACGTCGACGAGCGCGGCGAGGCGCGCCCGGGCGCTGCCGTCGTCGATCGCGGTGGCGGCGCGGGCCACGCCCTCGGCGAGCGTCGCCACCTTGCCCGCGACCACCAGCGCCGCGCCGGCGTTCATCAGCACGATGTCGCGATAGGCCGAGGGCTCGCCCTCGAACACCGCCCGGAGCGCTGCGGCGTTGACGGCGGCGTCGCCACCCCTGAGCGCTTCGATCGGATGACGGGCGAGGCCGACGGATTCGGGATCGACGACGAAGGTGGCGATCTTGCCGTCCTTCAGTTCGGCGACATGGGTCTCACCGGTGACGGTGATCTCGTCGAGACCGTCGGAGCCGTGGACGATCCAGGCCGACGTGGTGCCGAGATTGGCGAGTACGCGGGCGATCGGCTCGACCCAGGCGCGGGCGAAGACGCCGGTCATCTGGCGCTTGACGCCGGCCGGATTGGAGAGCGGCCCGAGCAGGTTGAAGGCGGTGCGGGTGCCGAGTTCGACGCGCGCCGGGCCGACGTGTTTCATCGCGGCGTGGTGGGCGGGAGCGAACATGAAGCCGAGGCCGGCCTCGCGGATGCATTCGGCGATCTTGTCGGGGCCGATGTCGATCTTGACGCCGAGCGCAATCAGGACGTCGGCGGCGCCGGATTTCGAAGAAAGCGCCCGGTTGCCGTGCTTGGCCACCGGCACGCCGCAGGCGGCGGTGACGAAGGCGGCGGCGGTCGAGACGTTGTAGGAGCCGGAGCCGTCGCCGCCGGTGCCGACGATGTCGACGGCGTCGGAGGGCGCTTCGACCCGCAGCATCTTGTCGCGCATCACCTCGACGGCGCCGGTGATCTCGTCGATGGTCTCGCCGCGCACCCTGAGTGCCATCAGGAAGCCGCCGATCTGGGCCGGGGTGGCGGCGCCGGACATCATGATGTCGAAGGCGGTACGAGCTTCTTCGCGGGAGAGGGTCGCGCCCGTGGCGGCCTTGCCGATCAGCGCCTTGAGGTCGGTCATGGGGTACTCCGGGGACGGACGAAGGGGGCGCGAGGGCGCCGAGAGGAACGGGTCACGCCGCGGCGCGGTCGCGGCGGGTGTCGTTGAAGTCGCGGGCGATCTCGAGGAAGTTGCGGATGATGGCGTGGCCGTTCTCCGAGGCGATGCTCTCGGGATGGAACTGCACGCCGTGGACCGGGTACTCGAGGTGCATCAGGCCCATGATCAGCCCGTCCTCGGAGGAGGCGACGGGTGAGAGGCAAGCCGGCAGCGTCTCGCGCTCGACGATCAGCGAGTGATAACGGGTGCCGGTGAATGCGTGGTTGAGGCCGCGGAAGACGCCACGACCGTCGTGGGTGATGGTCGAGGTCTTGCCGTGCATCAGGTGCGGCGCGCGGATCACCCGGCCGCCGTAGGCCTGGCCGATCGCCTGATGGCCGAGGCAGACGCCGAAGATCGGGATGTGGGCGCCGAGCCGCTCGATCGCCTCGACGCAGATGCCGGCCTCGGTCGGCGTGCAGGGGCCGGGGGAGAGGATGATCCCTTCCGGATCGAGCTTCGCCACCTCGTCGACGGTGATCTTGTCGTTGCGCACGACCTTCATCACCGCGCCTTCCTCGCCGATGTAGTGGACGAGGTTGAAGGTGAAGCTGTCGTAATTGTCGACGACCAGGAACATCGCGCAGGCCTTCCGGTTTTCCGAGCCGACACAGATAGCCGGGGAGGGCGCGTTTGTCACGAGTCCCGCGGCCCCGCCGGTGGCGGACCGGGCCGCGCGCGGCGACGCGCCGCCGCGGGGCGACCTCGCCGGCGGCTGTGCCGCGTCTCGGCCGGGGCGGGAGGCCGCGAAAGTCGCGCCGCCCTCGGGTCGGACGTGATAGGATGGCGTTCTCCGGCTCGAGGCCGGAGGCGAGGAGAGTCGATGGCCCCGTACCTTCCGATCCACCGATCGGACCTCACCGGCGGGACGCGGCTGGTGATCGACGCCACCACCGGCATCACCGATCTGGTCGAGGCGATGCACGAGCGCATCGCCCGGCTGCCGGGCTTTCCGGCGCCGTCGGTCGCGGGCCGCACCTCCGGTCTCACCGGCTTCGTCTACGAAACCGTGCGCCGCGTCACCCGGGCTGTCGGGGCGGGCATCGAGATCGGCCTCGACCTGATGGTGCCGGCCTTCGGGTCCGACGAGCCGTCGCCCGAGCGGGAGGCGGCGCTCGCGGCGCTCAACGGCGTCCTCGGCGATCATCTGATCGCGACCGGCAATCCGCTCGCCAAGCCCATGGCGCTGCGCCGCGACGGTCGGCCGCTGCCGGCGGACGTGGAAGCCCTGGCGACGAGCCTGCCCGACGCCGCCGACGGCGTGCTGATCGCGATCCACGGCCTGTGCATGAACGATCTGCAGTGGACCCGTGAGGGCCGCGACCGCGCCGCCGAACTCGGCCGTTCGCTCGGGCTCACGCCGCTCGGGCTCGACTATTCGAGCGGCCGCCACATCCACGAGAACGGCCGCGATCTGGCGGATCTTCTGGAGGAACTGATCGATCGTTGGCCGCGACCGCTCCGCCGGATCGTCCTCGTCGGCCATTCGATGGGCGGGCTGGTGGCGCGGAGCGCCTTCCACCAGGGGGAGGCGGCCGGTCACCGCTGGCCGGCGCGGGTGAGCGATCTCGTCTTCCTCGGCACGCCGCATCACGGTGCACCGCTGGAGAAGGCCGGGCACTGGCTCGACGTCGTCCTCGGCGCCACCCCTTACGCCGCGCCCTTCGCCAAGCTCGGCCGGGCCCGCAGCGCCGGGATCCGCGACCTGCGCCACGGGGCGCTGCTCGCCGAGGACGTGTCCGACGACGACGGCTCGCCCTTCGCCGACCGCCGCCGGCCGGTGCCGCTGCCGTCGACGGCGCGCGCCTGGGCGATCGCCGGAGCGCTCGGCCAGCGGGAGGGCGATGCGACCGACCACATCCTCGGCGACGGCCTCGTCCGCGTCGACAGCGCCCTCGGTCGCCACCGCGATCCCGCCCGCACGCTCGCCTTCGCCGCCGATCACCGTCGGGTGATGCGCGGCGTCGGCCACGTCGAACTCATCTGGAGCGACGAGGTGTTCGATCAGTTGGCGAAATGGCTCGGGCCGGGGTCCACCGCTGCCGATCGGCCGGCAACGGGCCGCGAACCGGAGCGCTGCGGCTGACGAACGAGGCGGCGGACACCGTCGCCCCGCCGCGTCACTGCCCGCGTTGGGCCGAATGGGCGAAGCGCACGGCCTCTTCGGCCGCGCGGAACAGGGCCTTGGCCTTGTTGACGCATTCGGCCTGTTCGGAGGCCGGGACCGAGTCGGCGACGATGCCGGCGCCGGCCTGGGCGTAGATCTTGCCGTCCTTGACGATGGCGGTGCGGAGCGCGATGCAGGTGTCCATCGCGCCGTCGGCGGAGAAATAGCCGACGCAGCCGGCGTAGAGGCCGCGCTTCTCCTTCTCCAACTCGTCGATGATCTCCATGGCGCGCACCTTGGGGGCGCCGGAGACCGTGCCGGCCGGGAAGCCGGCGGCAAGCGCGTCGAGATTGTCGTGGGCCGGGTCGAGCTTGCCGACGACGTTGGAGACGATGTGCATGACGTGGCTGTAGCGCTCGATGAAGAACTTGTCGGTGACCTTCACCGTGCCGATCGAGGCGACGCGACCGACGTCGTTGCGGCCGAGGTCGAGCAGCATCAGGTGCTCCGACAGTTCCTTCGGATCGGCGAGCAGGCTCGCCTCGAGCGCCTTGTCCTCGGCGGGGGTGGCGCCGCGCGGCCGGGTGCCGGCGATCGGGCGGATGGTGACCTCGCCGTCGCGGACGCGCACCAGGATCTCGGGGCTCGAGCCGACCACCGAGAAGTCGCCGAAGTCGAGATAGTAGAGGAACGGCGCCGGGTTGACGCGGCGCAGCGCCCGATAGAGGGCGAAGGGCGGCAGCTTGAACGGCGCCTCGAAGCGCTGCGACAGCACCACCTGGAAGATGTCGCCGGCGCGGATGTACTCCTTCGAGCGCTCGACCATCGCCTCGTATTCGGCCGGCGTGGTGTTCGACACCATGGGCACGTCGAGCGACAGGTCGCCGATCTCGTAGGCGGTCTTGTCGATCGGCCGATCGAGGGCGTCGACCACCGCCGAGATGCGTTCGACGGCGCGGGCGTGGGCCTGGGCGGCCGAGACGCCGGCTTCCGGGCGCACCCGGGTCACCACCCAGATCTCGTCCTTGACCGCATCGAAGACGAGAACCGTGCGCGGCCGCACCAGGACGGCGTCGGGCAGGCCGAGGGCGTCGGGGTTCGGCTCGCCGATCTCCTCCATCTGGCGCACCATGTCGTAGCCGAGATAGCCGAACATGCCGGCCGACATCGGCGGCAGCCCCGGCGGCATCTCGAACTCGTTGGCGTGGACGAGGCCGCGCAGCACCTCGAGCGAACGCCCTTCGGTCGGCCGGAAGGCGGTGCGATCGACGGCGAAGCGATCGTTGATCTCGCCGGCCTCGCCACGGGCGCGGAACACCAGATCGGGATCGAAGGCGATCATCGAATAGCGACCGCGCACCGAGCCGCCCTCGACCGATTCGAGCAGGATGCAGTGGTCGCGCCCGCTGGCGATCTTCATGTAGGCCGAGACCGGGGTCTCGAGATCGCCGACCAGCGTCGTCCACACCACCGTGGCGCGGCCCTGGTCGTAGAGAGGGGCGAAGGTCTCGACGTCGGGATCGATCCGCATGGTCGTCAGTCCTTGGAGCGGCCGACGACGCGGGCGACGTTCGATTGGTGGGTGTAGACGCCGAGATCCTTCTGGACGCGCGCCAGCCAGCTCTCGAGCAACGTGTTCTGCAGGCTGCCCGTGGTCCGTTCGGCGATGGCTCTGGTTTCGTCGGTCTCGCCGAAGAAGGCGAGCGCCGTCACCGAGGCAACCTGGAGGACGATGCGCGCGTCGCCGTTGCCGGCGACCGAGGCGACATGGCCCTCCGGGCCTTCGAAGGCGGCGGCGACGGCGGCCGGTGACAGGTCCTCCGGGCGATCGTCGCGCTTGAACTCGGCCGTGGTCTTCACCTCGAAGCCGGCATCCTTGGCGACGGTGGCGAAGTCCTCGCCCTTCTTCAGCTTCTCGACCATGGCGTTCGCCGTGTCACCGAGCCGCTTGCGGATCTCCTCGGCCTTCCAGGCGGTGAGCACGCGCTCCTCGACCTCGGCGAGCGGCAGGTCGTGGGCCGGGTCGACGGCGGTCACCGAGTACCAGACGAAGCCCTTGCCGCCGAGATCGAGCGTCTCGTTCTCGACGCCGACGTCGCTCTCGTAGACCGCGCCGATCAGCTTGGCGGCGTCGGGGATGGCGGAGAAGGTCGTGCCGTCGGGCAGTGCGCCGGTCTTGGCCATCTTCTCGATGACGATCGGCTTCATGGCGAAGCGCTCGGCGATCTCGCGCAGCTTGGCACCGCCGGCGATCGCGTCCTCGATCTGGTCGTGACGGGCGAGGATGTCGGTCTCGGCGCGACGCTTGGCGATCTCGAGCTTCAACTCGTCGGCGACCTCGGCATAGGGCTTCTCGGTGCCCGGGGTGACCTCGGTGAGCTTGACGACGACGTTGCGGAAACGGCCCTGCACGACGCCCGAGACGTCGCCGACCTTGGCCAGCGCGAAGGCGGCATCGGCGATCTTGGGATCGAGGTAGTTCGCCTTGGCGAGGAGGCCGAGGTCGAGGTCCTCGGGCTTGGCGCCGCGCTCGGCGACGAGATCGGCGAAGCTCTTGCCGCCGGCGAGCGCATCGGCGGCGGCCTTGGCGGCGGCCGCGTCGTCGAAGGCGAGCTGTTGGACGCGCCGCTTCTCCGGGGTGGTGTAGCGGGTCTTCTGGCGGGTGTATTCGGCCTTGGCGTCGTCGTCGGTGACGTCGGAGGCCTTGGCCATCGAGGCGGTGTCGAGCAGCAGCGCGTCGAAGGACCGGGTCTCGGGCGCCCGGAAGGCGGCCTTGCGAGCCTCGAAGAAGGTGGCGAGGTCGGCGTCGGAGGGCGGGGCGATCTCGCCGAGGGTCTCGGACGACAGGGTGACCATGCGTACCGAGCGCTGTTCGTTGCGGAAGCGATCGACCGCCTCGAGCAGCACCTTCGGCGTGGTCATGCCGCCGGACACGCCCTCCAGCACCTGACCGCGCAGGAGGTCGGCGCGGCGCTTGACCACGTACATGTCTTCGCTCCAGCCGTTGGAGCGCAGCAGATCGACGAAGCGGTTGCGGTCGAAGGCGCCGGTCGGCCCCTTGAAACTCGGATCCTGGGTGATGTCGTCGGCGATCTCCTTGTCGGAGATGCCGAGCCTGAGGTCGCGCGCCGCCTCGGAGATGGTCGCCTCGGTCACCACCTTGTCGATGATCTGGCGGGTGACGCCCAGTTTCGTCGCCTCGTCCTTGTTGAGCGGACGCTTCAGACGCAGCGACAACTGATGCAGTTCGCGCTGGAAGGTCTGATCGAATTCGCCGACGCCGATCTCGGTCGAGCCGACACGGAAGGCGACGTTCGAACCGAAACCGCGGAACACGTCGGCGATGCCCCAGATGCCGAAGCTGACGATCAGCACGGCGAGAAGGAGCTTCGAGATCCAGGTGGAGGCGCCGCGGCGCAGAACGTCGAGCATGGAGAGCGGGACCGAACGGTACGAGTTTCATCGACCGGAGCGACCCCCGGCGCGGGCGGCGCGGATCATAGAAACGCACCGCGACCGAAGCAAGGCGGCATCGCCCCGATCGAGCCCCGGAAAACGGCGGGTGTCCGGCGCCCTCGATCTCGGATCGGTCGGTGAGCTCCACCGGGGCGGAAGGGGAGGTCATGGCGCGACGACCACCGGTGACACCGAGCGAGGCGGTCATCGCGCCGGCGCGGGCGCACGAAGTCGGCGCCGGAGGGGGCGCGGCAGAGCGCGCCGTTGCCGGTTGCCGTCATGGGATGCTACCGATCGCCGCGAAGCCGCGTGTGTCCGACACGCCGTCCGAGCGCCGGAGCGTCCATCGCGCCGGAGCGAACCGAACAGACGATCGAGGAGACAACCGATGAAGCCGCTCGTCGCCGGAAACTGGAAGATGAACGGGGTCACCGCCTCGACCGGTGAACTCCACGCCATGATCGCCGGCCATCGCGCCGATAGCCAGTCGGTGGTCGAACTGATGATCTGCCCGCCGGCGACCCTCGTCGCGCTCTTCGCCGCCCAGTCCGGCCCGATCGCCATCGGCGGTCAGGACTGCCACGCCAAGGTGTCGGGCGCCCACACCGGCGACATCGCCGCCGAGCAGTTGAAGGACGTCGGCGCTTCCGCCGTCATAGTCGGCCACTCGGAGCGCCGCACCGACCACGGCGAGACCGACGCGATCGTCAAGGCCAAGGCCGAGGCCGCCAAGCGCGCCGGCCTCGTCGCCATCGTCTGCGTCGGCGAGACCGAGGCCGAGCGCAAGGGCGGCACGACGCTCGACGTCGTCGGCCGTCAGGTGCGCGGCTCGCTGCCCGAGGGCATGACCGGCGCGACCCTGGTCGTCGCCTACGAGCCGGTCTGGGCGATCGGCACCGGCCTCGTCCCGACGGTGGCCGACGTCGCCGAAGTCCACGGCTTCATTCGCGACGAGTTGGTGAAGCTCTACGGCGCCGAGGGCGAGAAGGTCCGCATCCTCTACGGCGGCTCGGTGAAGCCGTCGAACGCCAAGGAGCTGCTGTCGGTTCCGAACGTGAACGGCGCCCTCGTCGGCGGCGCCTCGCTCAAGGCGGTCGACTTCCTGGCCATCGCCGCCGCCTATCTGTGAACCGGACCATCCGGTGGCTCTTCGAACGGCGGCATCGGTGACGGTGCCGCCGTTTCCCGTTCAGATGTCGCGTGCCGTTCCCGAGACGCGGATGCCGGCGCCCGGCACCGCGTCGAACTCCGCCCGCAGTCGGCAGGGGTGACCCATGTCGTCGCCCTGGCGGATGTCGATCGCCCCGGCCGCGTGCCCGAGGTCGCGCAGGTAGCCGGCGAAGGCCGCCGCCGCGGCACCGGTCGCCGGATCCTCGACGAGGCCGCCGGCGGCGAAGGCGTTGCGGACGTCGAAGACGCGGTCGTCCGCCCGGCGGACGAGGAGGATGGTGATCCACCCCTCGCGCCGCATCAGGCGCGCCCCGGCCTCGACATCGTAGGCCATGGCGGCGAGGGTCTCGCGGCGGTCGACGGTGAGGACGGCGTGGTCCGATCCGCCGTGGATCCGGGCCGGCGGGATCGTCGCATCGAGATCGGCCGCGCTCCACCCGAACAGGGTGAGGAGGTCGGCGAGAATTCCGGGCTCGAGCGGTCGGCTGCGCGTCGGTGGCGAGATCAGCGTCGCCTCGAAGAGGTCGCCGCTCCGTCCGCCGGTCACGGTGATCTCGGTCGCGGCGAGCTCCAGGCGGAAGGTGCCCGGACCGAAGCGGCGGGCGAGCGCGGCGCCGAGGGCGATCGTCGCGTGACCGCAGAACGGCACCTCCGTCTCCGGCGCGAAGTACCGCACCGTCCAGGCCGCGCCGTGCCGAGCGGCGAAGGCGGTCTCGGCATAGCCGACCTCGGCGGCGATGCGCTGCATCTCGGCCGCCGGCGGCAATGCGTCGCCGATCCACACCCCGGCGGGATTGCCGCCGTGCGATCCGGCGGAGAAGGACGCGATTCTCTCGACACTCATCGGCAACTCCTCATGAAGACCACCGAAATGCCATCGCGTCGGCTCGCCGGATAGAACGAAATCGGCATGCCGTTGCTCGACGCCGCCTTTCGGCGGCGCTGAACGTGTGAAAGGCGGACCGAGACCGAGCCGCCTTTCACATCCGTGTCGGGGAGGGAACCGCTCAGGCGCCGCGCTTGGCGTCGAGGGTCCAGGCGCCGCCGCCGGCGAAGACCAGGTAGAGGAAGACGAAGGAGAACTGGATGGCGCTGTCGCCGCCGTTGAGGATCGGGAAGAAGCTCTTCGGCGCATGGGCCATGAAATAGGCGACCGCCATGAAGCCGGAGAGCACGAAGGCCGTCGGACGGACGAAGAGGCCGAGGATCAGCAGGATGCCGCCGACGATCTCCAGTGCGCCGGCGAGGCCGTAGATCGAGAAGATCGGCATGCCGTCGAACATGGCGACGTGCGGGAAGGCGAAGAACTTGGCGGTGCCGTGCATCAGGAAGACGACCGCGGTGACGATCCGAAGAACCGCCAGGACCTTGGGGGACTGGGCGTCGAGAGTGGCGGTGAGGCCGCCGCGGCGGGCGGAAGCGACGGACGAGGTGGCGTCGGCGATGGACATGGGGATACTCCGATCTCGGTCTTGCGGGGGAGGGCGCTTTCCTCGCGCCCTTTCGATGAGATCGACCATGTCGGATGCGAACGCTTCGCAGAAGCCGTCTCCGTGGCGACGCTTCGTTGAGCAATAGGAAACAATCACGGGATCGTGTCCGGCGAATCATCATGATCATCGAACGATCCCGGTCGACGCCGGGTATGTTCTCGATCCACTGGCGTGGGCTCGACGGATGTTGTAAACAGCCGCCAATCCGAACGGGCCTCGGTCCGTTCCTCCTCAAGACGTGAACGGCGCCGGACCTCGGCCGACGCCGTGTACGTTCGTTCCGAGACCGGTTGGGATCGATGGAAACCGTCATCATCGTGATTCATCTGATGCTGGTGCTGGCGCTGGTCGGCGTCGTGCTCCTGCAGAAGTCGGAAGGCGGCGCGCTCGGTATGGGCAGCGGCGGCGGCGGCCTGATGTCGTCGCGCGGTACCGCCAACGTGCTCACCCGCACCACGGCCATTCTCGCGGCCGGCTTCTTCGCCACCTCGCTGATTCTCGCCATTCTCGCCGGCAAATCGACGGAGCGTCCCTCCTCGATCATCGACAAGGCGTCGACCGGCGCGCCCGCGGCTCCCTCCGCGCCGGCGACCCCGGCCGCTCCGGCCGGATCGGGCGGCGGCATCCTGGACACGCTCCAGCAGATGCAGAAGGGCACCCAGCCGGCGGCTCCGGCCGCCCCGGCACCGGCCGCCCCGGCGGCGCCGGCCAACTGATCCCGGCGCCCGAGCGGCGCCGCGCGGATTTCTCCGGGACCGGCGGGATGGCCCCTCCGGTCCCGGTTTCTCGTCGTGACCATCCCCGAGCGGGATGTTCCTGTCGATCTTTCCGACGTCGTGGCTTTCGCGTCCTCGCGAATCGCGCGTCGATGAGCTAATGGACGACTCCCATGGCGCGGTACGTTTTCATCACCGGCGGCGTGGTGTCTTCGCTCGGCAAAGGGCTTGCGTCGGCGGCCCTCGGAGCGCTTCTGCAGGCACGTGGCTACAAGGTCAGGCTCCGCAAGCTCGACCCCTATCTCAACGTCGATCCGGGGACGATGTCTCCGTATCAGCACGGCGAATGCTTCGTCACCGACGACGGCGCGGAGACCGATCTCGATCTCGGTCACTACGAGCGCTTCACCGGGCGTCCCGCCAACCGCCGAGACAACATCACGACGGGTAAGATCTACCAGGAGATCATCACCAAGGAGCGCCGCGGCGACTACCTGGGTGGGACCGTCCAGGTGATTCCGCACGTCACCGATGCGATCAAGGACTTCGTGGTCACCGGCAACGACGGCTACGACTTCGTGCTGATCGAGGTCGGCGGCACGGTCGGCGACATCGAGGGTCTGCCGTTCTTCGAAGCGATCCGCCAGCTCGGCAACGAGTTGCCGCGCGGCCATGCGGTCTACGTCCACCTCACCCTGATGCCCTACATCCCGAGCGCCGGTGAGCTGAAGACCAAGCCGACCCAGCACTCGGTGAAGGAGCTGCGCTCGATCGGCATCGCCCCCGACATCCTGTTGGTGCGCGCCGATCGGCCGATCCCCGAGAACGAGCGCAAGAAGCTGTCGCTGTTCTGCAACGTGCGGCCGAGCGCGGTGATCCAGGCGCTCGACGTGGCGTCGATCTACGACGTGCCGATCGCCTATCACGAGGAGGGGCTCGACGACGAAGTGCTCGCCGCCTTCGGCCTCACCGGCGTGCCGCAGCCCGACGTGTCGCGCTGGCGCGAGATCTCCGACCGGGTCCACAACCCGGAAGGCGAGGTGACCATCGCCATCGTCGGCAAGTACACCGAGCTCAAGGACGCCTACAAGTCGCTGATCGAGGCGCTGACCCACGGCGGCATCGCCAACCGGGTCAAGGTCAAGCTCGACTGGGTCGATGCCGAGATCTTCGAGAAGGAGGATCCGGCGCCCTATCTCGAGCACGTCCACGGCATCCTGGTGCCCGGCGGCTTCGGCAAGCGCGGCACCGAGGGCAAGATCCGTGCGGCGGCCCATGCCCGGCGCAAGAAGATCCCCTATTTCGGCATCTGCTTCGGCATGCAGATGGCGGTGATCGAGGCGGCCCGCAACATGGCCGGCATCTCGGGCGCCAACTCGACCGAATTCGGCCCCTGCGAGGCGCCGGTCGTCGGTCTCCTGACCGAGTGGGTCAAAGGCAACGAGTTGCACACCCGTGAAGAGGGCGGCGATCTCGGCGGCACCATGCGCCTCGGCGCCTACGAGGCGAGGCTCGAGCCCGGCTCGCACATCGCCCGGATCTACGGCTCGACCGAGATCTCCGAGAGGCATCGCCATCGCTACGAGGTCAACGTCGCCTATCGCGACGCGCTGGAGAAGGCGGGTCTGCACTTCGCCGGCATGTCGCCGAACGGGCTCCTGCCCGAGACGGTGGAGATCGCCGATCATCCCTGGTTCATCGGCGTTCAGTATCATCCCGAACTCAAGAGTCGGCCCTTCGAGCCGCATCCGCTCTTCACCTCGTTCATCGAGGCGGCCAAGGAACAGAGCCGCCTCGTGTGAGGTCACCCGGGCGACGCGAAGGGCGGGTGCGAAGTCCTCGTTTCCCCAGGAGCGAGGACGGGGAATCGGGATGACGACCGTGGGTGGTGAAGTTTCGGGCAAGAGGTGAGGCGCCGGAGCACCGGCGTTCATCTCATTTCGAATCTTTCGAAGCGGTGTCTTTTCTTTCTCCTTCGTATCGATTACGGCTCTGCGCCGGTGGAGAAGTGGACGCGGCGTCCTCGTGGACGTCGTCTCCGTGCTCCGCGGTGTTCGGTTGCTCGACAGGGACGGCTCGGGGACGGGTCGCGGTCGACGCGCAAGGCTCCACGACGCTTCCGAGTAGCATGATGGCCCACCGCATCGGTGTCCACGAATTCGAGTCCGCTCCCGCCTTCATCGAAACGTCGAGCCTCGGCGAGGCGGTCGAGACGATCGCCACCGGTGTTGCGGGCGGTGACGCGGCGGGGCCGCTCTCCCCGGTGCTGACGGCGACCGGTGGGGAAGCACGCGCCGGTGTCGACGACCGCCTGGAGCGGTTGTTCGAAGAGACGGCGCGACGGCACGAGAGCCGCGACGCCGTCGTCACCGACACGCGGGTGTGGAGCTACCGCGAGATCGACGAGCGGGCGAACCGCCTGGCGCGCGTTCTCGTCGCTCGCGGCATCCGCCCCGGCGATCGTATCGGCCTGCTGCTCGACCGCACGGTGGAGACCTATGTCGGTCTCCTCGCGGTGATGAAGGCCAAGGCCTCGTGGGTGCCGCTCGCCACCGCGTTTCCGGCCGACCGTATCGCCTACATTCTCGAGGACGCGGCCATTTCCATGGTCGTGTCGATCTCTCTGTTCGAGAGCCGGCTCGGCGCCTTCGCGGTGCCGCATCTGCTGATCGACCGCCTCGACGACGCGATCGCCGCCGCCTCGCCCGAGCCGCTCGGCCCGGACGAGGTCGGCGCCCCGGTCGATCGGATCTGCTACATCCTCTACACCTCGGGGACGACGGGGAACCCCAAGGGCGTCGTCATCGAGCATCCCTCGATCTGCAACTTCGTCCGCGTCGCCGCCGAATGCTACGGCTACCGCGCCGACGATCGCATCTATCAGGGCATGACCATCGCCTTCGACTTCTCGATCGAGGAGATCTGGGTGCCGTTCATGGTCGGCGCGGCGATCGTCCCCGGTCCGGTCGGCATGACGCTGCTCGGCGAGGAACTGGCCGACTTCCTGCGCTCGCGCGCCGTCACCTGCATGGCCTGCAGCCCGACGCTGCTGTCCTCGATCGAGACGGACGTGCCGCAGCTGCGCATCCTGCTGGTCGGCGGCGAGGCCTGCCCGCACAATCTCGTGGTGCGTTGGGCGCGCGCCGGCCGGCGCATCCTCAATTCCTACGGGCCGACCGAAGCGACGGTCACGGCGACGTTGACCGAGCTTCTCCCCGACAAGCCGGTCACCATCGGCACGCCGCTGCCGTCCTACGCCATCGTCATTCTCGATCCGGTCGAGGCGAAGCTGGTCGGCGAGGGCGAGCAGGGCGAGATCGGCATCGCCGGCATCTGTCTGGCCACCGGCTATCTCAACCGGCCCGACCTGACGGCCGCCAAGTTCATCCCCGACTTCGTCGGCATCCCGCACAATCCGTCGGCGCGGATCTACCGCACCGGCGACATCGGGCTGATCAACGAAGACGGCGAGGTCGAGTATCACGGCCGCATCGACACACAGGTGAAGATCCGCGGCCATCGCATCGAGCTCGGCGAGATCGAAGCGGTGCTGCTCGACCAGCCGGCGATCCATCAGGCCGCCGTCACCACCTGGGAGCCGGAGCCGGGCAACGTCCAGCTCGCCGGCTATTTCGCGGTGAAGAGCGGCATGCCGGCGCCGTCGCGGCTCGACCTCGTCCAGGCGATGAAGGCGCGGCTGCCGGACTACATGGTGCCGGCCTATCTGGAACAGCTCGACGCCATCCCGATGACGGTCTCCAACAAGGCCGACCATCGCCGTCTGCCGCCGCCGACCGGCGCGCGGATCGGCTCCGAGCGGCCGATGGTGGAGCCCTCCACCGACGAGGAGCGCCTGCTGGCGACGACCCTCGGCGAGATCCTCAAGCTCGACCGGGTCTCGGTCGACGACCACTTCTTCGACGAACTCGGCGCGAACTCGCTCCTGATGGCGCGCTTCTGCGCCCGTCTGCGTGCCCGGCCGGATTTCCCGCCGGTGTCGATGCGCGACGTCTATCTCCACCCGACGGTGGCGAAGCTCGCCGAGTTCCTGCGCGGGCCCGCCGCCGTGCCGGCGGTCGAGATCGAGCCGGAGGTCTTCCACCAGCCCTCCGCCTTCGCCTATTGGGGCACCGGCGTCCTCCAGCTCGCCTTCTATGCCCTCTACGGCTACATCACCCTGTGGGCCTTCGACATCGGCCTCGACTGGGTCTACGACGCGCTCGACGACTGGCCGACGCTCTATCTGCGCTCGATCCTGGTCGGCGCCGGATCGTTCTTCGGCATGTCCTTCGCCGCGATCGCGGTCAAATGGCTGCTGATCGGGCGATGGAAGGTCGAGACCTTCCCGATCTGGAGCCTGCGCTATTTCCGCTTCTGGGTGGTCACCACCATGATGCGGACGGCGCCGGTGGTGCTGTTCAAGGGCAGCCCGCTCTACAGCCTCTATCTCCAGCTGCTCGGCGCCCGCATCGGCCGCAACGCCGTGGTCGAGTGCCGGCACGTGCCGGTGTGCACCGATCTCATCTCGATCGGCGACAATTCGATCATCCGCAAGGAATCGATGGTGCTGGGCTACCGCGCCCAGGCGAACTTCATCCACACCGGCCGCATCACCATCGGCGCCAACGCCTTCGTCGGCGAAGCGGCGGTGCTCGACATCGACACGGCGGTCGGCGACGGAGCCCAGCTCGGTCACGGCTCGTCGTTGCAGAGCGGTCAGCGCATCGCCGACGGGGAACGCGCCCACGGCTCGCCGGCGGTGCCGACCACCGCCGACTACTGCCGCGTTCCCAACGAGCCCTGCTCACCGATCCGCCGCATGGTCTACGAGACGGTCCAACTGATCGGCCTCTTCGTCATCGCCATGCCGTTCCCGCTGATGGTGCTGAGCTACTGGGAGAAGCTCGCCGAGATCTCCGACGAAGACGGCTCCGGGCGGCGCATCGTCCTCGCCTCTCTGGTCCTGCTGGTGGCGGGTCTCGTGATCGCGCTCCTCGGCGCCGTGGTGGTGCCGCGCCTGACCCGTCCGTTCCTGCAGCCGGGCCGGGTCTATTCGCTCTACGGCATCAACCACTGGCTCCAGGTGATCACCGGCGGCGTCTCCAACTCGCGCATCCTCAACGTGCTCTTCGGCGACAGCTCCGCTGTCGTCCACTACATCCGCGCCATCGGCTGGAACCTCAACGAGGTCGAGCAGACCGGCTCGAACTTCGGCACCAACCAGATCCACGACAACCCGCTCTATTGCGAGATCGGCAGCCGCACGATGGTCTCCGACGGGTTGTCGATGATCAATCTGGAGAAGTCGGCCTCGTCCTTCCGCCTGTCCCACACGAAGATCGGCGAGCGCAACTATCTCGGCAACAACATCCACTATCCGCCCGACGGCAAGACCGGCGCCAACGTGCTGCTCGCCACCAAGGTGATGGTGCCGATCGACGGCGAGATGCGCGAGAACGTCGGTCTGCTGGGGTCGCCCGCCTTCGAGATCCCGCGCATGGTCGATCGCGACAAGACGCTGATCGGCGCCCTCGACGAGAGCGCCCGCCGGCGCCGGCTCAAGGCGAAGAACCGCCACAACCTCGTGACGGCGACGATGTTCCTGTTCAGCCAGTGGATCATGCTGTTCATGACGCTGTGGATCTGGGACACCGCCCTCGATCTCTACTTCGAGTGGGGCGCCGTCGCGCTCTACGGCGCGCTGGTGGTGAACTCGGCCGCGGCGATCGTCTGGTACACGTTCATCGAACGGGCGAGCCTCGGCTTCCGCCGCCTCAAGCCCCGCGTCGCGACGATCTACGATCCCTATTTCTGGTCGCACGAACGTCACTGGAAGCTCTCGGACACGCCGATCATGGGGCTCTTCGTCGGCACACCGTTCCGCCCGTTGATCCTGCGCCTGATCGGCGTGAAGGTCGGGCGTCGGGTGTGGGACGGCGGCGCCATCATCACCGAGCGGACGTTGCTCGAGGTCGGTGACGGCGCCAATCTCAACGAAGCCTGCGTGTTGCAGGCCCATTCGCTCGAGGAAGGGGCGTTCAAGTCCGGTCGGATCAAGGTCGGCGCCGGCTGCACCCTCGGTCCGGCCGCTTTCGTCCACTACGACGTGACGCTCGAGGATCGTGCGGTGCTCGAAGCCGACTCCTTCCTGATGAAGGGCGAGACCGTCGAGGCCTTCGGCGTGTGGCGGGGCAACCCGGCCAAGCCGCATCGCCGCCTGACCCCGGCCGCGACGACGGCCTGACCACCGGTGGGAGGGTCGCGCAGCATGGGCGACGACGTTCGACTGATCCGCGTCGGTCCGGCCGAGCGCGCCGCGGTCGAAGCGCTGCGTCTCGCCGAAGACCAGACCGATCTGGTGGCGAGCAACGTCGATTCGCTCGCCGAGGCCGACGAGGATGCGGATGCGCGGCCGCGCGCCGTCGCCGCCGCCGGCCGGATCGTCGGCTTCCTCATGTACGAGCTGTTCGACGGCGGCCGGGCGGCCAACATCTATCGCTTCATGATCGACCGCGCCGAGCAGGGGCGGGGGTACGGGCGCGCCGCCCTCGCTCGCCTGCTCGACGAGATCGCGGCCGAGCCCGGGGTCGAGCAGATCGAGATCTGCTACATGCCCGAGAACGCCGGCGCCCGCCGCCTCTATGCCGCCGCCGGCTTCGTCGAGGTCGGGGTGGACGAGGACGGCGAGATCATCGCCCGCCGCGCCGTCGATCGCGGCGCCCGACCCGTATCGCCCGACGGAACCACGCGGCGATGACTGCGGAGGCGCTCGCCGCGGCGCTGGAGCGTCTGACACCGGCGGACCTGCTCGTCGGCTGCCGATCGATCGGCGCCGGTGACGAGGCGCAGTTGTTGCCGGAGGAGGCGAGGGCGCTTCCCTCGACCGTCGCGACCGCTCGGCGCGCCAGCGGAACCGCCCGGTCGCTGGCGCGCGACCTGCTGTCGCGGCTCGGTGCACCGGCCGAGCCGATCCTGCGGTCGGTGAGCGGCGCGCCGCTGTGGCTGCCGGGTTTCGTCGGCTCGCTCGCTCACGACGACGAGGTCGCCGTCGCGGCCGTCGCTCGTGCCGCGACAGCGGCGAGCGTCGGCATCGACGTCGAACCGGCCGAACCGTTGCCGAGCGACGTCGCCGATCTGGTGGTGCATGGCGGCGATCGGCTCGGGGAGGTCGGCGATCCGCTCGCCGCCCGTCTCGCCTTCGTCGCCAAGGAGGCGGTCTACAAAGCGGTCCATCCGCTCTCGGGCCTCGTCCTCGACTGGCCCGACATCCGGGTGGACCTCGCCGGCCGCCGCGCCGTCGCCTCGACCGGGCACATCGCCGAACTCTTCCTCTGCCGAGCGCCGCGCCTCATCGTGGTGGCGCGGATCCCGACCAGCGGCGGATGAGCGCGGCCGACGGGTCTCGGTCCGATCGGGCCACGAACCGCGCCGCGAACGGGTTTCGTGCGACGGCGGGAGGAGATAGGATCGCCGCCGCCGCCGAAGGCGAACGTCAGGGGAGACGCACATGGATTGGACGCCGGTCATCGACAGCTTCGCCGGGCTCGGACCCTTCGTCGTCTACGTCGGTCTGTCGCTCGGGATGATCGCCGTCTATTCGGCGGTCTACATGCTGGCCACCGCCCACGACGAACTCGGCCAGATCCGGCGGGGCAACCCGGCCGCGGCGATCGCCTTCGCCGGCAGCCTGATCGGCTACACCCTGCCGCTCGCCGTCGCCGCCCAGCATTCGACCACATTGTTGGTCTTCCTGGTGTGGGGCGTGGTGGCGATCGTCGTGCAGGTGGCGGTCTACTGGTTCTTCCGGCTCCTGATGCTGCGCGACGTCTCTGCCCGTATCGATCGGGGCGAGGTCGCCGCCGGCATCCTGCTCGGCGCCGCATCGCTGGCCGGCGGCATCGTCGACGCCGCCGCCATGGGCCTGTGAGGGGCATCGACATACGGCCGTCGGGTCCATCCGACGGCGGAGGAGAACTCGTGCACGATCTTCACCACGCGACCGCAGAGCGCGGCCTCGACCATGTCGTCGCCGCCACGCGCGATCTCGGTCTCGCCGCCGACGCCTGGTCGCGCGCCGGATTCCGGCTGACGCCCACCGCCCGCCATCCCTGGGGAACGGAGAATCGTCTGGTCCAGCTCGCCGGCTCCTTCGTCGAGATCCTCGGCATCGGCGACGGCGCGGCGATCCCCGAGGCGACGGCCACCGCCTTCTCCTTCGGCGCCTACAATCGCGACTTCCTCGCCGGCCACGGCGACGGCCTGTCGATGCTGGTGCTCGAATCGAAGAGCGCCGAAGCGGATCGGGCGGCTTTCGCCGCGGCGGGGCTGCGCACCTTCGATCCCTTCGGATTCGAGCGCGTCGCCGTCACGCCGGACGGCGAGGAGTGCAAGGTCGGCTTCGACCTGACCTTCACCGGGTTCGCCGGTGCCACGGCCGAGCCGGACATGGCCTTCTTCACCTGTTGCCAGCGCTTTCCGGAGAATTTCTGGCGGCCGGAGTATCAGGATCATCCCAACACGGCGCAGACCCTCGCCGCGGTCGTGCTGGTGGCGCCGGATCCGTCCGACTTCCACGAGGGCCTCTCCGCCTTCGCCGGGGTGCGCGAGTTCCACGCCTCGAGCTTCGGTCTCGAGATCCCGACGCCGCGCGGGCGCATCGAAGTGCTGACGCCGGACGCCTACCGCTGGCGGCACGGCGCCGAGGCGTTGCCGGATGACCCGAAGACGCTGGTCTTCAAGGGGCTGCGCTTCGCCGTCGCCGATCTCGGCCGCGCCGCCGAACAGGTGATCGCCGGCGGCTTCGCCGTCACCGATCACGCCGGTGGCTTCGTCGTCGCCGATCTCGGTGGCGCGAGCCTCGCCTTCGAACCGGCCCGCTGAGGTCGCCCGCCGCAGGCCCGTCGCCGCGGACATCTCGCAGAGGATCGTGCATGTCGCCCAATTCTGAAGTCGTCGTCGGATCGGTCCGCTTCGGCAATCATCTGCCCTTCGCGCTCATCGCCGGCCCCTGCCAGATGGAGAGCCGGGCGCATGCGCTCGAAACCGCGGCGGCGCTGAAGGAGATGTGCGCGAAGCTCGGCATCGGCCTGGTGTTCAAGACCTCGTTCGACAAGGCCAATCGCACTTCCGCGTCCGCCGCGCGGGGTGTCGGTCTCGAGGCCGCTCTGCCGGTCTTCTCCGAGATCCGCGAGACGCTGGGCCTGCCGGTGCTCACCGACGTCCACGATGCCGCCCAGTGCGCCCTCGTGGCGGAGGCGGTCGACATCCTGCAGATCCCGGCGTTCCTCTGCCGACAGACCGATCTGCTGCTGGCCGCTGCGGCGACCGGCAAGGTGGTCAACGTCAAGAAGGGTCAGTTCCTCGCCCCCTGGGACATGAAGAACGTGGTGGCGAAACTGGTCGGCGCCGGCAACCCGAACGTCATGCTGACCGAACGCGGCGCCTCCTTCGGCTACAACACGCTGGTCTCCGACATGCGTTCGTTGCCGATCATGGCGGCGACCGGCGCGCCGGTGATCTTCGACGCCACCCATTCGGTGCAGCAGCCGGGCGGGCAGGGGACGTCGTCGGGCGGTCAGCGCGAGTTCGTCGCGGTGCTGGCGCGCGCCGCGGTGGCGGTCGGTGTCGCCGGCCTGTTCATCGAGACCCACGAGGATCCCGATCGCGCCCCCTCCGACGGGCCGAACATGGTGCCGCTGAACGAGATGCCGGCGCTGCTCGCCCGCCTGCAGGCGTTCGACCTCATCGCCAAGGCCGGCTGAGACTCGGTGCGCCTCAGGTGAGGCCGAGGGCCTCTTCGACGAGGGCGAGGGCCTGATCGAGGCTGGCCATGCGGACGGCGTCGCGGCCGAGATCGCCGAAGCGGCGCTCGACCGTGACGACGCCGTTCGGACGGCGGGCGAGACCGAAATGGACGAGGCCGACCGGCTTCGTCGCGGTTCCGCCGCCGGGCCCGGCGATGCCGGTGACCGAGACCGCGAGGTCGGCGCGGCTCCTGACGAGGGCGCCACGCGCCATCTCGCCGGCGACTTCCGCCGACACCGCGCCGTGACCGTCGATCGCGGCGGCGTCCACCCCGAGCATCTCGACCTTGGCCTCGTTGGAATAGGTGACGAAGCCGCGGTCCAGCACGTCCGAGGATCCCGGAACGGCGGTGACGACGCCCGAGAGGAGCCCGCCGGTGCACGACTCCGCCGTGGCGATCATCACGCGCCGGGCTTTGGCGCGCTCGACGATACGGGTGGCACGGTCCACGAAGGCGGCGAGTTCGAGCATGTTCTCATCCGATGCTGCGGCGCGGTCCCTCGAGCGGGAGGCGGACGGTCACCGTGGCGAATGCGGCGAGGCCTTCCCGACGTCCGACGAAGCCGAGCTTCTCATTGGTGGTCGCTTTGATCGCGACCCTATCGATCGATATTTCACAGATCTCCGCGACACGAGCACGCATCACTTCCCGGTGTGGGCCGACCTTCGGCGCCTCCGCGACGAGTGAAATGTCGACGTGGGCGAGCATGCCGCCACGTTCGTTCAATCGCCGCAGCGCGTCGCGGACGAAGACGGCGCTGTCGCAACCGCGCCACCTCATGTCGGACGGCGGGAAATGGGCGCCGATGTCACCGTCGCCGAGGGCGCCGAGAATCGCGTCGGTCAGGGCGTGGAGGGGAACGTCGGCGTCGGAATGTCCGGAAAGCTTCGCCTCGTGGGGGATCGTCACGCCGCACAGCGTCACCCGATCGCCCGGCTCGAAGGCATGGACGTCGTAGCCGGTGCCGACGCGGATGTCGGCGAGGGCGGCGAAGCGATCGATGGTCATGCGGGTCTCCGCCTCGACGAGGTCCTCGGCCGTGGTGATCTTGACGTTGCCACGCTCGCCCTCGACCAGGGTCACGCGCATACCCGCCCATTCGGCGACGGCGGAATCGTCGGTGAAGTCGTGCCGACCTTCGGCCGCGGCGCGCGCATGGGCCTCTCTCAAGGCGCCATAGTGGAAGCCCTGCGGCGTCTGTGCAGCCCACATGCCGTCACGCGACACCGTGGCGACGACGCGGTCGGTCGCATCCGCCTTCTTCAACGTGTCCACCAGCGGCACCGCGACGAGCACCGCATCGGCGGCGGCGAGCGCCGCGATGGCGCGATCGAGCACCGCGCCGGAGACGAAGGGGCGCGCGGCGTCGTGAACCAGGACCAGATCGGGGCCGGCATCCGCCAGCGCGTCGAGGCCGGCGCGCACCGAAGCCTGGCGGGTCGCCCCGCCGACGACCGGCGGCGCCAAGCGCGAATCGCCGGCGAGCGCGGCGGTGGCTTCGGCGTAGAGGCTCGCGTGATCGGGGTGGATCACGGTCACCACCCGGTCGATCCCGGGATGGTCGAGAAACGCCGCCAACGTGTGGGCGAGCACCGGCCGCCCGGCGACGACGCGGTATTGTTTCGGCAGGCCGTCCGCTCCCGCCGCTCGCGTTCCGGTGCCTCCGGCGACCACCACGGCCGCCACCGCGCCCTTCGTTCCCACGCCGCTCGTCCTCCGTTCGCCGATCCCGCGGTCGATCTCGGCCGGCGGTCTCTGCCGCCGAAATCGTCATCATCGACACATGGCGAGATACACCATATCTGCCACACCCACGAAAGGCCGATGGGAAAAGCGACGAGGCCGCTTGCCCTTGCGCAAAAATCTGCCAAATATGTAGCCACGTTCCGAGCTGCACATCGAATGAGCATAGATAACACGACGCCCCCCTCCCGCATCCCCTCCGATTTCGCCCGCGAGATCCGGCTGGGAGGAGCGACCTTCCGACGCCCGGTGGTCCTGGCGCCGATGTCCGGGATCACGGATCTGCCCTTCCGCCGCCTCACCCTGCGCTTCGGCTGCGATCTGGTGGTGACCGAGATGGTCGCCTCCGATGCGCTCGCCATCGGCGACGTCGACGCCACGGTGCGACTGGCGGGGGAGGGGGTGGCGACCCATGTCGTCCAGATCGCCGGGCGCGAGGCCGAACCGACCGCCCGCGCCGCCGCCCAGGCGGTCGACGCCGGTGCCGACGTCATCGACCTCAACATGGGCTGTCCGGCCAAGCGCGTCGTCCACGGCTGGTCGGGCGCGGCATTGATGAAGGATCTCGACCACGCCGTCGGGCTCATTCGGGCGGTCCGCGCCGCCGTCGCCGTGCCGGTCACGGTGAAGATGCGCCTCGGCTGGGACCGCGCTTCGATGAACGCCCCCGAGCTCGCTCGCCGGGCGGAGATCGAGGGCGTCGAGCTGATCACCGTCCACGGCCGCACCCGCGACCAGTTCTACGAAGGCTCCGCCGATTGGAGCGCGGTGCGTGCGGTCCGCTCCGCGACCACCTTGCCGCTCGTCGTCAACGGCGATATCGCCTCGCTCGCCGGCGCGGAAGAGGCACTGGCAGCGTCGGGCGCCGACGCGGCGATGATCGGCCGTGGGGCCTGCGGTCGGCCGTGGCTGCCGGGCCGGGTGTCGGCGGGGCTCGCGGGGCGACCGCTTCCCGAGGCGCCGACGGGCGAGGATCTCGCCGACCTCGTCGCCGAGCACTACGAGGCGATGCTCTCCCATCACGGCCGCGCCGTCGGCATCAAGGCGGCCCGCAAGCACCTCGACTGGTATCTCGAGGCGGCCGTCTCGGCGCCCGACCGGGTGGTGACCAAAGGCTCGCCCGCCGCTCATCCGCTGCGCGCCCGCCTGCTCACGTCGACCGACCCGGCCGAGGTGATCCGTCTCGTCCGGTCGATCTTCACATCCGATCTCGAAAGGAGGGCCGCATGACGTCGAACTCGGCCCGTTCGCTCTCGTCGGCCGCATCCCCGCCCGACCCTTCCGCCGCGACCATGCTCAACGCGCTGCCGCATCCGGTGATCACCGTCGCCGCCGACGGCACCATTCTCGGCGGCAACGATGCGGCCGAGCATTTCTTCCAGGCGTCGATCCCGTTCATGCGGCGCCACCAGCTCTCCTATTTCATCCCCTTCGGTTCGCCGCTGCTCGAGCTGATCGCCCAGGTGCGCGACCGCGGCGCGCCGGTGAGCGAATATCGGGTGGATCTCGAGAGCCCGCGCCTGCCCGGCGACAAGGTGGTGGACATCTACGCGGCGCCCCTGGTGGAGCGGCCCGACTGCGTCGTGGTGATGCTCCAGGAGCGCTCGATGGCCGACAAGATCGACCGTCAGCTCACCCATCGCGGGGCGGCGCGCACCGTCTCCGGCCTCGCCGCCATGCTCGCCCACGAGATCAAGAACCCGCTGTCGGGCATCCGTGGTGCAGCCCAGCTCCTCGAACAGTCGGCCTCCGACGACGACCGGGCGCTGACCCGCCTCATCACCGACGAGGCCGACCGCATCGTCAAACTGGTCGATCGGATGGAGGTGTTTTCCGACGAGCGGCCGGTGGAGCGCGCGCCGGTCAACATCCACACCGTCCTCGACCACGTGAAGCGCCTCGCCCAGTCGGGCTTCGGCCGCAACGTCCGCATCGTCGAGGAATACGATCCGTCGCTGCCGCCGGTCTTCGCCAACCGCGATCAGCTGGTGCAGGTGTTCCTCAATCTGGTGAAGAACGCCTGCGAGGCGATCGGCGACGCCACCGACGGCGAGGTCCATCTGACCACCGCCTACCGGCCGGGCGTCCGCCTGTCGGTGCCGGGATCGAAGGACAAGGTCACCCTGCCGCTCGAGTTCTGCGTCAAGGACAACGGTCCCGGCGTGCCGGGCGACCTGATCGAGCACCTCTTCGACCCGTTCGTCACCACCAAGACCAACGGCTCCGGCCTCGGGCTCGCGCTCGTCGCCAAGATCATCCGCGACCACGGCGGCGTGGTCGAATGCGAATCCCAACCCCGACGGACCGTCTTCCGCATCCTCATGCCGGCCTACGCCGGCAAAGAGGAGAAGGCGCGTTTCGGTTTCTGACATCGACGAGGACCTCGACTCATGCCGACCGGCAACATTCTCGTCGCGGACGACGATGCCGCCATCCGCACCGTGCTCAATCAGGCGCTGTCGCGCGCCGGCTACGAAGTGCGGCTCACCTCCAACGCCGCGACGCTGTGGCGTTGGGTGGCGCAAGGGGAGGGCGATCTGGTGATCACCGACGTGGTGATGCCGGACGAGAACGCCTTCGACCTGCTGCCGCGGATCAAGAAGCTCCGGCCCGATCTGCCGGTGATCGTGATGAGCGCGCAGAACACCTTCATGACGGCGATCCGGGCCTCCGAGCGCGGTGCCTACGAGTATCTGCCGAAGCCCTTCGACCTGAAGGAGCTGATCGCCATCGTCGGCCGGGCGCTCGCCGAGCCGAAGCAGAAGCGCGAGGCGCAACGTCCCGACCAGGACGGCGAGGCGATCCCGCTGGTCGGCCGGTCGCCGGCGATGCAGGACATCTACCGCGTCCTCGCCCGGCTGATGCAGACCGACCTGACGGTGATGATCACCGGCGAGAGCGGCACCGGCAAGGAACTTGTGGCCCGGGCGCTGCACGACTACGGCAAACGCCGGGCCGGGCCGTTCGTCGCCATCAACATGGCGGCGATCCCGCGCGATCTCATCGAATCCGAGCTCTTCGGCCACGAGAAGGGCGCCTTCACCGGCGCCGCGGCGCGCTCCGCCGGTCGTTTCGAACAGGCGGAGGGCGGCACCCTCTTCCTCGACGAGATCGGCGACATGCCGATGGACGCCCAGACGCGGCTGCTGCGCGTCCTCCAGCAGGGCGAATACACCACCGTCGGCGGCCGCACCCCGATCAAGACCGACGTGCGGATCATCGCCGCCACCAACAAGGACCTCAGGCAGCTGATCAATCAGGGCCTGTTCCGCGAGGACCTCTATTTCCGCCTCAACGTCGTGCCGATCCGGCTTCCGCCTCTGCGCGAGCGGTCCGAGGACATCGGCGATCTCGTCCGCCACTTCTTCACGCTCGCCGAGAAGGAGGGGCTGCCGGCCAAGCAGATCGAAGCGGCGGCGCTCGACCGTCTGCGCCGCTACCGTTGGCCGGGCAACATCCGCGAGCTCGAGAACCTGATCCGCCGTCTCGCCGCGCTCTATCCGCAGGACGTGATCACCGCCTCGGTGATCGAGACCGAACTGGCGCAGCCGGTGTTGGCGCCGGCGCCGGAGGAGAAGTCGAGCGAGGAGGGTCTCTCCGTCTCGGTGGAGAAGCACCTCGCCACCTATTTCGGCGGTTTCGGTGAGAACCTGCCGCCGCCGGGGCTCTATCACCGCATCCTGCGCGAGGTCGAGTATCCGTTGATCTCGGCGGCGCTGGCGGCGACCCGCGGCAACCAGATCAAGGCGGCCGAACTCCTCGGCGTCAATCGCAACACGCTTCGCAAGAAGATCCGCGATCTCGACGTCCAGGTGATCCGCTCGTCGCGGTGACCCTCGGCCGGGGCGCGGCGGGTGAGGGACCCGCGGGAGCCGGGTCCGCTGCCTCCCGTCGGTCTTCGCGGGCCGCACCGAACCCGCCTCTCCCCCGCGCGGGGCGAGAGTGTCCGCACCTCGGGAGGCCCACGCGATGACCGTCACCCTCTTTCTCACCGCGGTTTTCGCCGGCATCGTCTATGTGGTGACGCCGGGGCCGGCGACGCTCGCCGTGCTCGGCATCACCGCCACGCGGGGCCGGGCGCGCGGTCTCGCCTTCTTCCTCGGCCACGGCGTCGGCGATCTCACGTGGTCGGCGTTGGCGCTCGCCGCCCTTCTCGGCGCGAGCCGTCTGGGCCCCGAACTCTTCCGCGCTCTCGGCATCGCCTGTGGCGTCTATCTCGTCTGGCTCGGCGCCAGGGCGATGCTGGTGCGCCGCGACGACCGGGCGTCGACCGTCGGCGCCGAGGCGCCGATCCGCGACGGCATGATCTTCGGCCTCACCAATCCGAAGGCCTATCCCTTCTCTCTCGCCATGTACGGTGCGCTTTCGGTGGGGATCGGCACGAGCCTCGACCTCGCCGGCGCCTCGTTCCTCTTCCTCGCGACCACCCTGGGCATGGCGATCGGCGACCTCGTCACCGTCGGCTGGGCCGGTCTGCCGCCGGTCGGACGGCTGTTTCTGCGCTTCCGTGCGCCGATCTCGCGGGCGATCGGAGTTCTCTTCGTCGCTTTCGGAGTGAAGACCGTCTGGGACGCCGCGACGAGCACCCCGCACCGCTGAACCCGATCGAAACCGGAGCCGTTCCGCAGCCGCGGGACGGTTCTGCTGTTGTCGTCTCGCCACAGTGCCGCAAATCGGCAACAATTCGGGTCAAGATGGGCGCGAGCGATTCCATGGACGCCGCCGGCGGAGCCGGAGGGCGGGGGGTGGAAACGCGAGCCGCGAGGCGAGGGGACCGATCCTGGATTCGCAACCGATCCTGACCATTCCGAAGAATGCGATCGCCCCGGTCGGCGACACGACCCGGCGCATCCGCAAGATCGGTCTGGTCCTCACCGTCGTGGCGCTCATCACGGTCGCGGTCAGTTTCGCCGTGCTCACCGGCATGACCCGTATCGTGCCGACCGACGCCGTTCTCGGCGTCACGCTGACCGTCAATCTCGCACTTCTCGCCGGCCTGATCGGGCTCATCGCCTGGGAACTGATCACGCTCTGGCTCGCTTGGCGCGCCGGTCGCGCCGCGGCGCGGCTGCATCTCAGGGTGATCGGGGCCTTCTCGGCGGTCGCCGCGGCGCCGGCGCTGATCGTCGCGATCCTCGCCTCGGTCACCCTCGATCGCGGTCTCGACCGCTGGTTCGAGGACCGCACCCGCACCATCGTCAACGCCGCCGCCAATGTCGGCGAGGCCTATATCCGCGAACACGGGCGCGCCATCCGGGCCGAAGCGATCGGACTGGCCGCCGACGTCGATCGCTCCAAGGACCTCTACGAATTCGAGCCCGATCGCTTCGATCTCTTCATGCGCACCCAGGCGCAGCTGCGCGTCCTTCCCGCCGTCTTCCTGCTCAAGTCGGACGGCACGGTGATGACCCGCACGCTCCTCGATCCGGCGTGGACCGAGCTGCAGATGCCCCCCGAGGAGGCCTTCGTCGAGGCGGAAGCCGGCGAGCCGGTGGTCATCACGCCCGGCCGCACCAATCAGGTCGGCGTCATCGTCAAGCTCGAGGCGCTGGAGGGGATCTTCCTCTACGTCACCCGACCGCTCGAGGCGCAGGTGCTGGAGCCGCTGCGGCTCGCCAAGGGCGCGGCGGAGGAGTATCGCCAACTCGACAGCACCCGGTTCGGCGCTCAGCTCGCCTTCGGGCTGATCTTCGTCGGCGTGTCGCTGATCTTCCTTCTCGCCGCGATCTGGATCGGCATCGGCTTCGCCAACCGTCTGGTGTCGCCGATCCGCCGGCTGATCCTGGCCGCCGACCACGTGTCCAAGGGCCATCTGGCGGTGCAGGTGCCGGTCCGCCGCAAGGAGGGCGATCTCGCGCATCTGGCCGAGACCTTCAACACCATGACCAACGAGTTGCGCGCCCAGCGCGCCGAACTCCTCGCCGCCAAGGATCAGATCGATCGGCGGCGGCGCTTCACCGAGGCGGTGTTGGCGGGGGTGACGGCGGGCGTCGTCGGTGTCGACGGCTCGGGACGGATCACGCTCGCCAACCGCTCGGCGACGGCGCTGCTCGACGAGAGCGAGAGCGAGATGGTCGGCCGTATGGTGTTCGAGGTCGCGCCCGAACTCGGCGCCATCCTGGAAGCGGCGCTCGTCGACGAGACGGGCAAGCCGCACCAGACCCAGATCACCCTGAAGCGCGCCGGGCGGGAGCACACGGTGACCGTCCGGCTCACCTCGGAGACGTCGGACCCGAGCGGCCACGGCTTCGTCGTCACCCTCGACGACGTCACCGATCTGGTCACCGCTCAACGCTCCTCCGCCTGGGCCGACGTCGCCCGGCGCATCGCCCACGAGATCAAGAACCCGCTCACGCCGATCCAGCTCTCGGCCGAGCGGCTGAAGCGCCGCTACGGCAAGAAGGTCGAGGACGACCGGCAGGTGTTCGACCAGTGCATCGACACCATCGTGCGTCAGGTCGGCGACATCGAGCGGATGGTCAACGAGTTCTCCTCCTTCGCCCGCATGCCCAAGCCGCAGATCGCCCGCGCCGACGTCGTCGACGCGGTTCGCGAGGCGGTGTTCCTGCAATCGGTGGCGAAGCCGGAGATCGATTTCCGCACCCACCTGCCGGACCGGCCGATCTTCGGCCGCTTCGACCATCGCCTGCTGCTCCAGGCTTTCACCAACATCGTCAAGAACGCCAGCGAGGCGGTCGAGGCGGTGCCGGTGGAGGTGCGCGGCGACGAGAAGGGCGCCATCGACGTGGCGATCACCGAGGATGGCGGCGTCATCACCGTCGCGGTGGTCGACAACGGCATCGGCCTGCCCTCGGCCAACCGCCATCGTCTGCTCGAGCCCTATGTGACCACCCGCGAGAAGGGCACCGGTCTCGGCCTCGCCATCGTCCGCAAGATCCTCGAGGATCACGGCGGACGGATCGAGCTGCTCGATGCCCCGGCGGTCGCCCATGGCGGCCGCGGCGCCATGGTGCGCATGACCCTGCCGGTGGCGGGCGTCGAGGAACCCGCCGAACCGGCGACGTCGCCCGAAACGGCCACGACCGCCGCGAAGGAGGCCGCCGGAGCGGGCGGCTCCGCCATCCCCCCACTCGAACCGAGCGAAGCGTGACATCATGGCGTCCGACATTCTCATCGTCGACGACGAGAGCGACATCCGCGAGCTGGTCTCCGGGATTCTCGAAGACGAAGGGCACGGCACCCGTACCGCCGCCAACAGCGACGAGTGCCTCGCCGCCATCGAGAAGCGACGGCCGTCGCTGGTGTTCCTCGACATCTGGATGCAGGCGAGCCGCCTCGACGGTCTCGCACTCCTCGATGTCATCAAGGGCCAACACCCCGATCTGCCGGTGGTGATCATCTCCGGCCACGGCAACGTCGAGACCGCCGTCTCGGCGATCAAGCGCGGCGCCTACGACTACATCGAGAAGCCGTTCAAGGCGGATCGGCTGGTGCTGGTGGCGGAGCGCGCCCTCGAGGCGTCGAAGCTCAGGCGCGAGGTCAAGGAACTGCGCGAGAAGTCGAGCGATTCCTCCGAACTTCTCGGCTCGTCCCCGGTGGTCAATCAGTTGCGCCAACAGATCGATCGGGTGGCGCCGACCAACAGCCGCATCCTCATCACCGGCCCCTCCGGTTCCGGCAAGGAACTGGCGGCGCGGATGATCCACCAGACCTCGCATCGTGCCCAGGGGCCGTTCGTCGTCCTCAACGCCGCGGCGATCACGCCGGAGCGCATGGAGGTCGAGCTCTTCGGCGTCGAGGAGGAGGGCGGTTCGTCGCGCAAGATCGGCGCCATGGAGCAGGCGCACGGCGGCACGCTCTACCTCGACGAGGTCGCCGACATGCCGCGCGAAACCCAGTCGAAGATCCTGCGGGTGCTGGTCGAACAGAGCTTCAATCGCGTCGGTGGCTCGACCCGGGTCCAGGTCGACGTGCGGTTGATCTCGTCGACGGCGCGCGACCTGCCGCGCGAAATCCAGGACGGACGCTTCCGCGAGGACCTCTTCCATCGCCTCGCCGTCGTGCCGATCCGCGTGCCGGCGCTGGCCGAGCGGCGCGACGACATCCCGCTGCTGGTCGAGCGTTTCATGGATCAGATCTCGCGCACCGCCGGCCTGCCGATCCGCAGCATCGGCGACGATGCGATGGCGGTGCTGCAGGCGCACGACTGGCCGGGCAACATCCGCCAACTGCGCAACAACGTCGAACGGCTGATGATCCTGACCCGCGGCGACCCGGAGGCGGTGATCACCGCCGACCTGCTGCCCTCGGAGATCGGCGCCATGTTGCCGGCGCTGCCGACCACCACCGGAGGCGAACACCTGATGAGCCTGCCGCTGCGCGACGCCCGCGAGATCTTCGAGCGGGAATATCTCGTCGCCCAGATCAACCGCTTCGGCGGCAACATCTCGCGCACCGCCGAATTCGTCGGCATGGAACGCTCGGCGCTCCACCGTAAACTCAAGTCCCTCGGCGTCGGCTGACCGCTTTCACCGCCCGAACCACGAAGGAATCCGATCATGAGCCGCATCGCCTATGTGAACGGCCGCTATCTGCCCCACGCCGCTGCGGCCGTGCACGTCGAAGATCGCGGTTTCCAGTTCGCCGACGCCGTCTACGAGGTCTGCGAGATCCGGGACGGCAAGATCGTCGATCCGACCCTGCATTTCGAACGGTTGGAGCGATCCCTGCGCGAGTTGCGCATCGCGGTGCCGACGAGCCGCGCCGCGATGCTGGTGGTGATGCGACGCATCGCCCGCCTCAACCGCGTCCGCGACGGTTCGATCTACATCCAGGTGTCGCGCGGCCAGGCCCACCGAGACCACGTCTTCCCCTCGCCGGACGTGCCGCCGACGGTGGTGATGACCGCCAAATCGGTCGCCCGCGCCAAGGGTGAGGCGTTGGCCGAGCGGGGCATCGGGGTCATCACCGTCCCCGACAACCGGTGGGAACGGGTCGACATCAAGAGCGTGTCGCTCTTGCCCAACTGCCTCGCCAAGCAGGCGGCCAAGGAGGCCGGGGCGCGCGAGGCGTGGTTCGTCGACGGCGACGGTTTCGTCACCGAGGGCGGATCGACCAACGCGTGGATCGTCACCGCCGACGGTGTCCTCGTCACACGACCGGCCGAACACGGCATCCTGCGCGGCATCACCCGGACCATCACGCTGAAGGTCGCGGCCGATCTCGGGCTCAGGGTCGAGGAGCGAGCCTTCACGGTGGAGGAGGCGAAGCGCGCCCGCGAGGCCTTCGTCACCGCGGCCACCACCCTGGTGATGCCTGTCGTCACCATCGACGAGGCGACCATCGGCAACGGGATGCCGGGCTCGACCGCGCTGGCGCTGCGCCGGGCGTTCCACGATCGGACGGAGATGGTCGACATCTGATATGTCGCTCAGCTGTGGCCGAGATCACACGATCACCGGCGAAATGCACGAGATGCGCGATCTCGCGCCGTCGTGATGATGCGCTGCGCAAAGATCAGCCATCATTACGACTTCATGGGGATTGCCGCGCTTTCGGGAGATCCTATCATTTCCTCCAGAGCGTCGAGGTTTTCGTTCACCCCGAAAATCGACCCACCAGAAGACGCGGTGGGTACCTCGTAAAGAAAAGCATATCGATAAAAAGGTCATAAAACATGGCGGACCGCGCTCCCAATCTCCAGGACACGTTCCTCAACTACGTTCGTAAGAACAAGACTCCCGTCACCATCTTTCTGATCAACGGGGTCAAGTTGCAGGGCGTCGTGACCTGGTTCGACAACTTCTGTGTGTTGCTGCGCCGTGATGGACACTCGCAGCTCGTCTACAAGCATGCGATCTCCACGGTGATGCCCGGCGGGCCGGTGCAGCTGTTCGAACCGGCCGAGGACGCATGACGAGGGGCGACATGCCCTCGAACGACATCGACGACGACGAAGCCGGTCAGGAGCGGCGGAACGAGCGAGCCCGCAAGGGCGTCGCCCGCGACGCCGCGCCGACGCGGACCCTCGTCGTCGTGCCGTGGCGCACCGAGCGCCCGGCGCGCGGGGAGGGGGGCGAGATCGCGCCTCGCTCGCTCGACGCCCGCGTCGAGGAGGCCGTCGGCCTCGCCCGCGCCATCGAACTCGACGTGGTGGCTTCGCCCGCGGTGCGCATCGCCGAGCCGAAGCCGGCGACCCTGCTCGGCCAGGGCAAGGTCGACGAGTTGAAGAAGGCGATCGAGGACGAGAAGATCGAACTCGTCGTCGTCGATCATCCGCTTTCGCCGATCCAACAGCGCAATCTGGAGAAGACCTGGGGGGCCAAGGTGCTCGATCGCACCGGCCTGATCCTCGAGATCTTCGGCGAACGCGCCCATACCAAGGAAGGGCGGCTCCAGGTCGAGCTCGCCCATCTCACCTATCAGAAGAGCCGTCTCGTCCGCTCCTGGACCCACCTCGAGCGCCAGCGCGGCGGCTTCGGCTTCCTCGGCGGCCCCGGTGAGACCCAGATCGAGGCCGACCGCCGGCAGATCCAGGAACGCATCGCCCGGCTCGAGCGCGACCTCGAATCGGTCGCCCGCACCCGGGCGCTGCATCGCAAGAACCGCAAGAAGGTGCCGCATCCGATCGTCGCCCTGGTCGGCTACACCAACGCCGGCAAGTCGACGCTGTTCAACCGGCTGACGGAGGCGGACGTCTTCGCCAAGGACCTCTTGTTCGCGACGCTCGACCCGACGCTTCGAAAAGTGCGACTACCGCACGGCGGCGACGTCATCCTCTCCGACACCGTCGGCTTCGTCTCCGACCTGCCGACGACGTTGGTCGCCGCGTTCCGTGCCACGCTCGAGGAGGTGATCGAGGCCGATCTGATCCTCCACGTGCGCGACATCGCCCACGAGGACACAGGTCCGCAGGCGAGGGACGTCGAGAACGTGCTCTCCCAGCTCGGCGTCGATCCCAAGGATCGCGACCGGGTGATCGAGGTGTGGAACAAGATCGACAAGCTCGCTCCCGAGCACCGCGCCGACCTCCTCGCCGAAGGGGCGCGTCCGGCGCTCGACGAGCCGACGGCGATCCCCTGTTCGGCGATGACCGGCGACGGCGTCGCCGCACTCCTCGACCTGATCGAGGATCGCCTCAACCGCGACCGCGCCGTCTTCCGCGTCGAGGTGCCGGTGGAGGAGGGCGAACTCGTCGCCTGGCTCCATCGCAACACCGAGGTGGTCGAACGCAGGGACGGCGAGGAGACGGTTTCGCTGCGCCTGCGCGTGCCCGAGAAGGCGCTGGACCATTTCCGCGCGCGGGCGGGGCGGTTCATCCGCGAGGTGCGGGGCAGGGTGGTGGAGCGCGCTTCGGCCGAGGAGCCGCGCGAAGCGAGCGGACCGTACGATCCGCTGGGCTGAACCGATCGGCGACTCCCCGACCTCGGAGGCACCGACATGGACGACATCGGACGCTACGCTCTCGCTCGCCGCGATCTCGACCGCGGCGGATCGGAGAAGGTCCTGATCGTGACGGAACTGCCGGTCTCGCGCGCCCGGATGGACCTCCTCGCGCTCGATCACGATCGCGTCGAGCTCGAGAACGATCCGTCCAGTCCCTATCGCTGGTTCGTGGTGCGGCTGGCCGACGACGAGGGGCGATGAGCCGTCCGGTTTCCGGGCCGGTCGCGCGCCTGTTCGTCGCCGACGAGCGCGGATGCATCCCCATCGCGCCGGCGCCCGAGCCGATCGCGGCGAGAGGCGCGCCGCGGCGGTCCTTTCGAAAAGGGCCGGCCGCGGCAGGGCGCCGTCGCGGTCGATCAGAACGGGATCTTCACCCGAACCCGTCCGGAGTGGGAGGTTCCGGCGCCGTCGTTGAGGGCGGCGCCGTAGGCCACGGTCAGCGACACCTTGTCGTCGATCGAAGCGTCGTAGCCGACCTTGAAGGTCAGGCCGCGGCCCACCAGATCGTCGGCGTTGCCGACGAACGGCTGCGCCGTGTTGCCGATGAAGCGGGCGAGCACGCCGTCTTGCTTCTCGTACAATGCGTGTTCGTAGCCGATCTCGCCGTAGGCCCGGCCCTTCGGGCCGATCAGATCGATCGGCGTGGACGCCCGTAGGCGGACACCGCCGAGCAGGGCCTCGGCGGAGCGGTCGCGGAACGACATGGCGAGGAGTGCGGCGGTCTCGTCGTAGCCGGCGATGTCGGAGCGGACGTAGTGGAGGCGAGCCGAGGGAACCCACGTCACCTCACCGGTGCGAGCCATGAAGCCGGACTCGACCGCGGCCGACCACTGCTTCGCCGAAGTCGAACCGGTGGCATCGAGCGGGCCGAAACCGGTGGCGCGCCGCAGATCGTCGAAGCCCATCCAGGAGGCGCCGAGGGCGCCGGACAGGAAGAACGCGTCGGCAGTGTAGTTGGCGTAGACGTCCGCGTCGAAGGTCAGGAGATCGGAGCGCATCACGCCGCCCAGTCGACCGGCGCCGATGCCGAAGGATGCACCGAGCAACAGGTTCGACGACATCTCGCGATCGAGACCGATCCGCAGGCCGCCGGTGGTCTGGTCGTAACCGGCGACATCGCCGCGCGCACCCAACACGCTGCGACCGCCGGTCGCCATGACCCACAGGCCGTTCTGGCGCCGATACTGGCCCTCGCTGTAGCCGAGGGCGCGATCGAGCACGTCGTCGGCGGCGGCGAGGCGGCTACGCATCGCGACGTCGCCGAGCACGGCGACATCGGCGGCGGAGGCTTCGGGGGTCAGCAGCAGGGCGGCATAGACCGCGACCCACTGATGACCTCGCGCGGTCGGGTGCACGTCGTCCCAGAACAGGTAGCCGTTCTGCACGGCGGTCGAGCCGGTCACGCAGGCGAGGGTGCCCAGACAGGAGTTCGTCACGTTGGAGAAACCGTAGGCCGCGGCATTGGCGCGGATGACGTTCAGCGCCGTGGCCAGATCCATCTGGACGATGTTGGTGTTCGGGTTGGCGATCGCCAACGTCTGCAACTGCGCCGCCAGCGTCTGATTGAAGGTCATCGAGGCGAGCGAACCGGCGCCGGCGGTCACCGGCGAACCGTTGTAGGCCGGCGTGGCCCCGAGATCGGGCAGGTTCGAGATGAGGATGCGCCCGGCGCCCGCGCCGGCCACCGCCTGGGTGAGGCTCGCCATGTCGGTCGCGGCGGCGATCGACGTCGACGTGATGCCGGCCGGGTTGGCGCCGGCGCCGGCGACGGTGAAGTACTGGAAGATGTTGTTGGCGCCGCCGAGCAGCGTCACCGTGTCGGCGGATCCGAAGGTGCCGCCGAGACCGAGAAAAGTCCCGAGCTGCGTCGGCAACGAGGGGATCGGGCCGTTCAGATTGACCGCGTTGTCGGTCCGTGCGCCGCCGAAGGCGAGATTGACGTTGCCGTTCACCGACCCACCGAGGAACGGCTGGTTCATGGTCCCGGCGATCAACTCGGTCCAGACGGGGCCGTTGGAGAAGCGGCCGGCGTAATAGGGCGCCGGCGGGTTGCCGGTGACGCCGTGGAGGTTTCCGTTGTCGGAAAGACTGTCACCGATGGTGACGAAGCGCCCGCCGGGCGGCAACGTGACCTGCTGCGCTTCGGCGACGGTCGCCAGCGATGCCAGCGACAGAACCGCACCGAGAGCCGTCGAGACGCGCGAATACCGCCGAGCGACGCGATACATGAGTTCTTCCTCCCAACCGACGACTTCTTCTTCGACGTTCCCCGTTCGGGCGGGTCGTCCACTGTCGGCGGAGGAAGGATAGCGTCGCGCCGTCGCCACCGGAAGGCGCATTCTCGGCGCGGTCCGGTGCGTCGCAGAAAAAGCGGGAGCGTGGCCGCCGTGACACGTTTTCGGCGTCCGGCCCGGTCGGAAGCGCCGCGAAGACCGCTCGCCAGGGGGCGCGGTGTCCCGTTTTCGATGCCGAGCGGCGGCGGATGGACGCTCGCGACCGATCGGGTCGCCTCACATCCCCTTCGCCTCGCCCCAGATCGCCTCCATCTCGTCGAGGCTCGCCTCGGCCGGGGTGAGGCCTTTTTCGGCGAGGCGCTTCTCGATGTGGGCGAAGCGGCGACGGAATTTTTCGTTGGTGCCGCGCAGCGCCTTTTCGGGATCGAGCCGCAGATGGCGGGCGAGATTGGCGACGGCGAAGAGCACGTCGCCGAGTTCGTCCTCCTGACGGTCCGGAGACGGGGAGGGGGCGTCGATCTCGGCTTCGATCTCGTCGAGTTCCTCGCGGATCTTGGCGAGGACCGCCTTCGGGTCGTTCCAGTCGAAACCGACGGTGCCCGCCTTCTCCTGCAGCTTCACCGCACGGGTCAGCGCCGGCATGCCGGTGCCGACCTCGTCGAGCAGGCCCTTCACGACCGGTGGATGGCCGTCGGCCGCCCGCCGCGCCGCCTTGGCGGCTTTCTCCTCGGCTTTGATCCGCGCCCAGGCGTCCTGGACGGTGGTGACCGTCTTGCCCTCCTCGTCGGCGAAGACGTGGGGGTGGCGGCGGATCATCTTGGCGGTGATCGCCTCGACCACCGAGCCGAAATCGAAGGCGGACGCCTCCTCCGCCATGCGGGCGTGGAACACCACCTGGAGCAGGAGATCGCCGAGTTCGTCGCAGAGATCGTGGAGATCGCCGCGCTCGATCGCATCGGCGACCTCGTAGGCCTCTTCGATGGTGTAGGGCGCGATGGTCGCGAAGGTCTGTTCGAGATCCCACGGACAACCGCTCACCGGCGTGCGCAGTGCCGCCATGATCTCGATCAGGCGGGAGACGTCACGGGAGGGTTTCATGCGGGACCTCGGATCGGCGGGCGCTTCGGAGCGGTCCCGCGTCGCCGATTCGCGGCGTGCGGGTCACGGCGGATCGTAGCAGAGGCCCCAGCCGGTTCCCGCATACCAACAGCGCCTCGGATCGACGGCGTCGCCGGTGACGAGGCTCCGGACCCGACCCCAGCCGCCGCGCCGGAACGCCTGATCGAGCAGGTCGCAGTCGACGCACGAGGTGCGCGATGGGCCCTCGGCATAGACGAAACCGCAGCGATCGAGCGTCCGCGCCGCGAAACCGGCCTCGGTTCGCTCCACCAGGAGGCCGACGCCTTCCGCGCCGTGCCAGCGGCGCGCGTGTGAGAGCGCGCCACGCGGCGCGCACAGGGGAAAGAGCAGGCGACCGCCGGGCGCCAGCCGGTCGAGCCAGGCCGGGGAGGGGGTGGCGATGCCGTAGGAGACGTAGACGATGTCGGTCTCGTCGCGCGGCCACGCCTCGCCGTTGCCGACCACGACCTCGACCACGGGCCCCTCGGGGAGCGCCTTGGCCAGCGCCCGCCGAGCGATGTCGGCGAGGTCGCGACCGATCTCGATCGCCGTCACCCGCGCCGCCGGGCCGGCGAGACGCGCCAGGATCGCGGTGTAGTAGCCGGTGCCGGCGCCGATGTGGACGATCCGCTCGCCCGGCTTCACCGCCAGCGTCGAGATCCAGCCGGCATGGAGCGACGGGCTGCCGTTGTTGACGCCGCGCGCCTGATCCAACGCCACCAGGACGTCGCGATAGAGCGCCGCCGGGTCGCAGGTGCGCTCGACCGCCGTCTCGCCGTAGATCGCCCAGGGGGCTTCGGGGAGGAAATCCTCGCGGGCGAACTCGGCCATCGCCGCTTCGAGCGCCGGATCCTCGACGCCGGCACGGGCGAGCATCTCGCGGGCGTAATCCTGTCGCAACTTCGCCGTGACGTCGTGGCGGACGGGCATCTCCGTCATCGATCATCTCCTCGCGCGGGATGAATCCTCGTGAATTCTAACAGGATCGGACCGATCTCCGCATCCGCAGGACCCCGAAAGGCCGCACCCGCCGTCGGCGGTCCGTGATAGAAGGAGGCGCGCGCGATCGGCGCGACGGTCTCGAACCCGATCGCGAGGAGAACATGGCCGAAGCCATCGTCGTCACCCGCTCCATCCACCTCGATCCGAGCGAGCTCGTGGAGAGTTTCATCCGCGCTTCCGGGCCGGGCGGCCAGAACGTCAACAAGGTGGCGACGGCGGTCGAGCTGCGCTTCGACGTCGTCGGCTCGCCGTCGTTGCCCGAGCCGGTGCGCCAACGGCTGATCCGGCTGGCGGGACGGCGGCTGACCGGGGAGGGGGTGTTGGTGCTGCGCGCCGACCGCTTCCGCACTCAGGAGCGCAACCGCGCCGACGCGCTCGAACGGCTGCTCGAGCTGATCCGCGAGGCGGCCGTGCCGCCGCCGCCGCCGCGTAAACCGACGAAGCCGACCCGCGCCTCGCAGGTCCGCCGTGTCGAAGGCAAGAAGAAGCGCGGCGCCGTGAAGAGCCTCCGGCAGGGGCGCCCGTCGATCGATTGACGATGGGCGCGGTGCGCCATCGCGGGCACGAACGCTCGCTCCACGGAGCCCGTCGACGTGACGATCACGACAGGAGGGCGGGAGAGGATCCGCCACCGCCCGGTGCGTCGGCCGCTTCGCGGGCGCCGGTGACGGGGCCGTCCGACGCGAGCCGCGAAAGTGTCGTGAATGATCCCCGAGAGCCGTCTCGTTTCATGGATCGACGATTCGCATAAGACGGATTATGGAATATAAAACGCCAGGTGCGGGGAACGACGGGCGCTCTTCGGCGTTCAGATCGCGGGCCGGCCGATCGTGCGGCCGAATCTCGAATTTCTTCGTGTCGTCCGTGGCTCGGCGCGTTTCCCTCGCACCGGCGGCGAAGATCCTCTCCCTACGTCGCCCGTGCGAGCCGGCGCGCGCCCGAGAGCCGCGCCCGCAGTCCCTTGCGGTTGGCGTCAGTCGACCTTGAAGGTGAACTCCAATCCATCCCAGGCCGGCTCGACGCCCACCGGCAGATGCTCGGCGAGCGTCTTGTAGTCGATGTCGGTGTGGAGATGGGTCAGGCAGGCGTGCGCGGGCTTCATCCGGGCGATCCAGTCGACCGCCTCGTCGACCGACAGATGGCTCGGGTGCGACTTCCAGCGCAGCGCGTCGAGGATCCACAGGTCGAGCTTGCCGATGAACGGCAGGCTGCGATCGGGAAAGGCGCTGACGTCGGGCGAATAGGCCACCGCGCCGAAGCGGAAGCCGTAACTGTCGACGTCGCCGTGGGTCTGGCGGAACGGGATGGCGGTGATCGGGCCGCCGTCGCCGTTGACGGTGAGCGTCTCGCCCTCGTGATAGCGGTGCTCCTTGAGGATCGGCGGATAGGCCGAACCCGGCGGCGTCACGAAGCAATAATCGAAGGTGGAGCGGACCCGCTTGGCCGACACTTCGTCCATCCAGATGTCGACGAGATGCTGGCGATTGATGGCGAAGGCGCGCAGGTCGTCGATGCCGTGGATGTGGTCGGCGTGAGCGTGGGTGATCAGCACCGCGTCGACCCAGTCGACATGCGCATCGAGCATCTGCTGGCGCACATCCGGCCCTACGTCCACCAGGACCCGCGTCGTCGCGCCGGTCGGCGCCGTACGGGTCACCAGCAGCGACGACCGCCGGCGACGGTTCTTCGGCTCGTTCGGGTCGCATCGGCCCCAGTCGTTGCCGATTCTGGGAGTGCCCGGAGACGCGCCGCACCCGAGGATGCGGAAGGTCATCGTGGTGCCCATACGGTTTCCCTCGCCTGTTGTCGCGGCGCTTGAAGTTACGCCGCCACTTTCTTGAACAATCTATGGAAATTTTCTGTCGTGACCTGCGCCATCTCCTCCGCCGAGACGCCTTTCACGGCTGCCAGGACCTTCGCCGTCTCGGCCACGTGCGCCGGCTCGCAGCGTTTGCCCCGGTGCGGCATCGGGGCAAGATACGGCGCATCGGTCTCCACCAGCAATCGGTCCAAAGGTACGTCTGCGGCGATGGCGCGCACCTCTTCGGACTTCTTGAAGGTGAGGATACCGGAGAAGGACACGTAACCACCCAGCGCCAGCGAGCGGCGGGCGAGGTCGGGGCCGGACGAGAAGCAGTGGAGCAGGTGAGGGAAGGCCCCCTGCCCGGCCGTCTCGTCCTCGAGCAGGCTCGCCATGTCGTCGTCGGCCTCGCGCGAATGGATGACCAGCGGCAGGCCGGTCTCGCGCGCCGCGGCGATGTGCTCGCGGAAGCTCGCCAACTGCACCTCGCGCGGGGCGAAGTCGTAGTGGTAGTCGAGCCCGGCCTCGCCGATCGCCACCACCTTCGGGTGGGCGGCGAGGCGGATCAGCAGGTCGCGGTCGACGTCCGGCTCCTCCGCAGCGTGATGGCAGTGGGTGCCGACCGAGCACCACACCTCGTCGTGGGCCTCGGCGATCGCCCGGATCGCATCGAAGCGATGGACCCGGGTCGAGATGGTGACCATCTTGGCGACACCGACGGCCTTCGCCCGGGCGATGACGCCGTCCATGTCCTCGGCGAAGTCGGGGAAGTCGAGGTGGCAGTGGCTGTCGACCAGCATCAGGCCCCCTTCCCCGCGTCCGTCCCCTCCTCCGCCGGCTCGACCCACTTGGGGAAGATCGGCGTCGGGGCCGGCAGGGTGAGGCCGGCTTCCATGCGGCGGCCGAGGGCGGCGAAGGTGCGGGCGTCCGCCCCCTGCCCCAGCGCGTCGAGCAGCGCCGCCGCCTTCGTCGGGATCACCGGCTGAGCCAGCAGCGCGACGATGCGCAGCACTTCCGCCGTCACCCACAGGACGGTGCCCATGCGTTCCGGATCGGTCTTCTTCAGCGCCCAGGGGGCCGCGGCGGTGAACCAGCGGTTGGCGTCGCCCACCACGCCCCAGATCGCCTCGAGGCTCTTGTGGATCTCCTGGCGGTCATATGCCGCGCGTGATATGGCGAGCAACGCGTCGGCCGAGGCGAGCATCGTCTCGTCTTCGGGAGCCAAGGCCCCCGGCGTCGGCACCACGCCGCCGCAGTTCTTGGCGATCATCGACAGCGAGCGCTGGGCGAGATTGCCGAGGTCGTTGGCGAGGTCGGCGTTCATGCGGGCGACGATCGATTCGTGGCTGTAGTTGCCGTCCTGGCCGAAGGGTACTTCGCGCAGGAAGAAGTAACGCACCGTATCGGCGCCGTAGGCCGCGATCAGATCGAACGGGTCGACGACGTTGCCCACCGACTTCGACATCTTCTCGCCGCGGTTGAAGATGAAGCCGTGGGCGAAGACCCGACGTGGCAGCGGTAGCCCGGCCGACATCAGGAAGGCCGGCCAGTAGACCGCGTGGAAGCGGACGATGTCCTTGCCGATGACATGCAGATCGGCCGGCCACCAATGCCGATATTTCTCCGACTGTTCATCGGGGAAGCCGGCTCCGGTGATGTAGTTGGTGAGCGCGTCGACCCACACGTACATGACGTGTCCCGGGCTGTTCGGCACCGGGATGCCCCAATCGAAGGTGGTGCGGCTCATCGACAGGTCCTCGAGCCCGCCACGCACGAAGCTGATCACCTCGTTCTTGCGCGCGTCGGGGCCGATGAAGTCGGGGTTCGCCTCGTAGTGGGCGAGGAGGCGCTCCTGGAAGGCGGAGAGGCGGAAGTACCAGCTCTCCTCCTCCGTCCACTCGACCGGCGTTCCCGTCGGCGTCGCCCGGCGCTGGCCGTCCTCGCCGACTTCGGTTTCGCTCTCGGTGTAGTAGGCCTCGTCGCGGACCGAATACCAGCCGCCGTACTTCGCCATGTAGAGGTCGCCCGCGGCCTCCATCCGCCGCCAGATCTCCTGGACCGAGGCGTGATGGCGGGCTTCGGTGGTGCGGATGAAGTCGTCGTAGGAGACGCCGAGCTGGGCGTCCATCTCCTTGAAGACGGCCGAGTTGCGGTCGACCAGCTCCTTCGGGAGCATTCCCTCGCGACCCGCGGTCTGATGCATCTTGAGCCCGTGCTCGTCGGTGCCGGTCAGGAAGAACACGTCGTGTCCGTCGAGCCGCTTGAAGCGGGCGAGCGCATCGGTGGCGAGCTTCTCGTAGGCGTGGCCGACGTGCGGCCGGCCGTTCGGGTAGTCGATCGCCGTGGTGATGAAGAATTTTTCGCGGGTCATGATCGAATCCTCGGCCGGGAGAGCGCCCCCGCACCGCTTCTCGCACCCGCCGGCGCGGATGCCGGCATGTGGTTCTCCGTCCTACTCAATTCCGCGCCGCCTCGGCAAGCGTCCGAATGGCAGCCAAGATGGCAGCCTTGCGATCGAGGTTGAGCGCTTCGGTCCGCCCGATCAGTCGGCCGATCGCATCGTGAGCCTCCGCCCAGTGCGCTGCGGCGCCGACGCCGGCATGCGCCAGAGCGTCGCGCGTCCGCGCTTCGGCGGCTTCGCGCAGGAAATCGACGGCGATGTCGAAACTGTCGTCGGCGCCCTTTCCGGCCACCAGATCGGCGAAGGCATGGGCGGCGCGCACGTCGAGATCGGGCAGGCCGGCGACGATCTTCTCGAGGCTGCGCCACAGCCGCACGCCGTCGTGCTGGACGAGCAGGATCGCTCGCCGGAGGCTGCCGTCGGCGAGGTCGGCGGCCGCCGCCAGCGTCGCCGGCTCGCCCTCCACCCCGAAGTCGCCGAGCGCCTCGGCGATGCGGTGCGGCGGCAGCCGCTCGAGGTCGAGCCGTCTGCAGCGCGACCGGATGGTCGGCAGAAGCCGGCCCGGGGCATGGGCGACCACCAGGAACAGCGAACGCGGCGGAGGTTCCTCCAGCACTTTGAGGAGCGCGTTGGCGGCGTTGGCGTTGAGGTCGTCGGCGGCGTCGACGATGGCGATGCGCCAGCCGCCCTCGCCCGCCGTCGAGCCGAAGAACGATACGGTGCGACGGATCTCGTCGATCGGCAGGTCGGTCTTGAAACGCTTGTTCTTTTCGTCCCACGGCCGGCGCAGATGCAGGAGATCGGTGTGGGCACCGCCGGCGATGCGCCGCGCCACCGCGCCGGCCATGTCGACGGAGAGATCGCGGGCCGCCTGCACCTCCGGCGCCTGCGGATCGGGATGAGTGAGGACGAAACGAGCGAAGCGGAAGGCGAGCGTCGACTTGCCGATGCCCTTGGGCCCGCCGAGGATCCAACCATGGTGGATGCGGCCGGAACGATAGGCGTCGAGCAGGGTCCGCTCGGCCGCGGCCTGATCGACGAGGTTGCCGCGCTGACGCGGCAGCGCCAATCCGTCGAGGGCGTCGACCTCGGGGGCGGCTTCGGTGACGGCGGTGCTGCGCAGGGCCATGGGGTGGATCAGTCCTTCTCGGGAAGCCCGAGGCGTGAACATACCCCGTACCAGACGGCGTCGGCGACCGTCACCGGATCCTGCGAGGCGTCGATGACGACGAAACGCTTCGGTTCGCCCCGCGCCAGCGTCAGGAAGGCGCGGCGGCGGCGCTCGTGCACCTTCTCCTCCTCCTTCTCGAAGCGATCGGCGGTGTCGGTGCCGCGTCGCGTCGCGGCGCGCGCCATGCCGATTTCCGCCGGCACGTCGAGGAGGATGGTGAGATCCGGTCGCACGTCGTCGACGGCGATCTCCTCGAGCGCCGCGAGGTGGTCCGCCGGCACGTCGCCGGTCGCACCCTGATAGACGCGGGTGGAATCGTAGAAGCGATCGGAGATCACCCAGGCGCCGCGCTCCAGCGCCGGGCGAATGGTCTGGTCGACGTGATCGGCGCGCGCCGCGGCGAAGAGGATCGCCTCGGCGAGCGGCCCGAAGGCCTCCGCCGCGCCGGAGAGGAGCACGTGGCGGACCGCTTCGGCGCCCGGAGAGCCGCCGGGCTCGCGGGTCACCACCACCTCCAGGCCACGACGGCGCAGACGCTCGGCGAGTTCGGCGACGCGGCTCGACTTGCCGGCCCCCTCCCCGCCTTCGAAGGTGATGAAACGGCCTCTCGTGCCGGCGTGCGGCGGCGGCGTCACGAGCGTGGCGGGCGCGCCTTCGTCGCTCATCGCCGCAGGAGACCGATGAGGACTTCGCGGGTGCCGTCGATGGCGCGCTGGCGCAGGGTTCCCCGCTCGACCGATACCGCCGCTTCGACCGGGATCTCCTGGACCACCGCGTCGTTGCGGGTGACGATCAACCGGCCGATCGGCTGTCCCTTGACCACCGGCGCCTTGAGCGGCCCGGTGTAGACCACGCGCGCCTTCAGTTTGTCGCGACTACCGCGCTGGATGAGGATGTCGACGGGCTTGGGCGAAGCGACCGCGACCCCGGAGGTCAGGCCGCCGAACACCGAGGCTTCGCCGATCGTCTCACCGGCGCCGTAGAGGTGCACCGTCTCGAAGGTGCGGAAGCCCCAGTCGAGCAGCTTGCGCGCATCCTCGGCGCGGTCCTTGTCGCTCGCCGCGCCGCCGATGACGACGATCAGCCGCTGGCCGTTCTGCACCGCAGAACCGACGAGATTGTAGCCGGATTCCTTGATGTATCCGGTCTTGATGCCGTCGGCGCCGGGGAAGGCCTTGAGCAGCGGGTTGCGGTTGAACTGGCGGATCTTGTTGTAGGTGAACTCGGGCTGCGAATAGATCTTGTAGAGGTCGGGGTATTCGACGATCAGGTTCTCGGCGAGCTTGATCAGATCCCGCGCCGTGGTGCGATTGCCCGGGTCCGGCAGGCCGGTCGGATTGGCGAAGGCCGTCGCGTCCATGCCGAGTTCCTTGGCCCGCGCGTTCATCTTCTCGGCGAAGCCGGCCTCCGTACCGGCGATACCCTCGGCGAGCGTGATGGCGCCGTCGTTGGCCGACTGCACCATGACGCCCTGCAGGAGATCGAGGATCTTCACGTTGGAATGGATCGGCGCGAACATCGCCGAGGTGTGCGACGGCGCGCCGCCGGTCCGCCACGCGTGCTCGGACACCTCGAATTCGCCGTCGAGCGACAGCCGGCCCTCCTTGATCTCGCGGAAGGTGACCGACATGGTCATCATCTTGGTGAGGCTGGCGGGTGGGAACGGCTTGTCGGCGTTCTTCTCGAAGAGCACCGCCCCGGTGGCGTGGTCGACGAGCAGGGCGACGTCCGCCTTGGTCTCCATGCCGCCGTTCTGCGCCGAACCCGCCTTGCCGGGAGCCGCCGGCTTGCCGGCCGCCACCAGCGCCAGACACAGCGCCGCCGTCGCCAGACGCACCGCGACCCGCATCGTCGAACCCGAGATCCTACCGGCAAAGCCCGCCATCATCGCCCCTCTGGCGCGCGACCGGCGGGCATGGCCTCCCCTACCGACGCGCGTCGATTCTCGATCCTCGTCCAGCATAGAGAAAGTGAGGCCCGCACACCACGGCGCGCCGATTTCCCACTCTCGGAGACCTCGAGAGTGGGGTGAAAATCGGACGGACGTGGAGATTCGAGATCAGTCGGCGAGCGCGGCGAGACGGTCGCCGTCGCCCATCGTGCGGAAGATCGCGTGCGCCGAGGAGATCCGCTCTCCGGCCGCATAGGACGAGGTGCGCGACGGCAGGCTGGGCGCGCTTTCATCGTCGCTCGCCGCGACGGCGCCGGGGTTCGACGCGAGCGGCAGGATCGACAAGGGTCCACCGGAGGCCGGCGCCATCGCCGCGGTGATGCCGGTGTTCGCCGGGGCGTGCTTGGACGCCAGAAGTGCGGCGCGGATCGTCGTCGGATCGACGCCGGCGAGTTCGAAGGAATTCGCGTCGGCGACCGGCACGAAGGCGACGCCGCGCGCGACCGCCGGGGTGGTGGCGCGCGCCTGACCGTAGAGGCTCGCCCGAGCCGCACCGACCGGCGCCGCCGTGTCGGCCGAGGCGACCAGCGTCGGCATCGTCGGGAGAGCGCGCCGTGGCCCGGTGCCGAGGTCGGCCTGGGCGACGAGCGTGCGCTCGTCGTGGCCCGAATCGAGTCCCGGCCCGCGCAGCGTCGCGGCGAGGACGCGGTTGTCGGAGCCGGCGAGACCGGCGCGGCCGATGTACTGGATGCGGACCTTGCCGAGGCCGTGGCGCTTCATCTCGAGCAGATCGGCGGCTTTTTCCGAGAGGTCGACGATACGGCTGCCGACGTAGGGGCCGCGATCGTTGACCCGCACCACGAGCGAGCGCCCGTTGGTGAGGTTGGTCACCCGCGCATAGGACGGCAGCGGCATCGTCTTGTGGGCCGCCGAGATGGCGCCGCGGTCGAAGACCTCGCCGTTGGCGGTCTTGGTGCCGTGGTGATAGTCGCCGCCGTACCAGGAGGCGACGCCACTCTGGTCGAGGTTGCGATCTTCGTGCGGATAGTAGGTCTTCCCGCCGATGGTATAGGGCCTGCCGACCTGATAGCGCCCGCCGCCCGGCGTGACCTTGTCGTGCGGGCCGACGACGCGTTCGACCGGCTCGGCGCCGGAGAGAAGAGCGGTCTTGGTGTTGGAGGTGGCGCAGCCCGCGAGCAGCATGCCGGCGGCGACGACGACCGATCCCGTGACGGCGATCCTCGTACGGACCACGGCGGTCGTCTTCGGCTGGCTCATCGACGTGTCCTTTTTCTCACCGGGCAACCGAGGACCTTCGTCCGTCGGACCGTCGATCACGACGGCTGCCGGTTCCCGCGTCGCTTCACGCGACCTCGACACCGAATTCCGGGGAACTGCCGAACCCCCACCCGGCGCGAACGGATCTTTCGATCCGCATGATTCATCCGCACCGGTTACTCCCTGATTAAGCCCCATAACTCATTCGGAGATCGCTGAAAAGGGAGGGGTATCACATCGGTGGTCACGACGGGGCGGGATACCAGTTCGACGCGAATCGATCGCCGCCTCACCCGTCCCAATCGTGGGATCCGCCGTCCGGGGCGGTGACCCGCCAGCGGCTGGTGCCCGGCTCGGCCCCCTCCCCCGTTCGGGTCAGGGGATCGACGCCGATCGCCACCTTGCCGTGGCCGCCGGGGATGTCGAGGACGTAGGTCGGCTGGGCGATGCCGGTGAGCCGGCCGCGCAGCGAGGTCACGAGCGTCCGCCCGCGCTCGACCGGCACGCGGTATCGCGCCGTCCCCTCGGCGCGGTCGAGGTGGTGGAGGTAGTAGGGCTTCACCCTGAGCGTCACCAGGCGGCGGAACAGCGCCTCGAGCACCTCGGCCTCGTCGTTGACCCCGGCGAGCAGCGTCGTCTGCGAGAGCACCGGCACGCCCGCGTCGACCAGTCGGGCGATCGCCGCGGCGGCGGCGGCCGTCAGTTCGCGCGGATGATCGACGTGGACCACCATCCAGGTGGCGAAGCGTCGGCGGAAGGCGCGCGCGGTCTCCGCCGTCACCCTGCCCGGATCGACGACCGGCACGCGCGAATGGATGCGCACCACCTCGACGTGAGGGATCGCCTCCAAGCGGTCGAGCAGCAGCGCCAGCCGCCGATCGGAGAGCACCAGCGGATCGCCGCCGGTCAGGATCACCTCGAAGATCTCCGGCCGAGCCGCCACATAGGCGAGCGCCGCGTCGATCTCGGCTTCCGAGAGCGTCGCCTCGCCGTCGCCGACGGCTTCGCGGCGGAAGCAGAAGCGGCAGTAGACCCGGCACAGATGCGTCGGCTGGAGCAGCACCCGGTCGCGATAGCGATGGACGAGGCCGGGCGCGGCGGCATGGACGGCGTCGCCGATCGGGTCGGTGACCTCGTCGTCGCGGCGGTCGAGTTCGCTCTCGTCGGGGACGAACTGGCGGGCGATCGGGTCGGCGGGATCGTCGGGGTCGATCAGCGCCGCCATGTCGTCGGTGATCGCCAGGGCGAAGCGGTCGACCACCCGGGCGATCGCCTCGGCGCGGGCGGGATCGACGAAGCCACGCGCCACCAGATCATCCACCCGGCGGATCTCGGCGTCGCGGCCGGGCTTTCCCGGATCGCCGTCCCGGCTCATCGCGTGCGGATCTCGGCGTCGAGCCCGGCGAGCTTGGCGAGCTGACGGAAGCGGCGCAGCAGAACCTCGCCGTCGAGATCGGCGAGGTGCGGCGGCAGATCGAGCACCAGGCTGCCGACACCGCGGCTCACCTGGGCATCGAGGATGATCCCCGGCATCGCCGCCGACAGGATGAAGGCGACGCGGAAGGCAGCGCCGAGCACCTTGGCGCGCTCCATCAGCCGTGGCGTGGCGAGCTTGGCGACGCTCGGGCTCAGCGCATCGTCGATCATTCCCATGTGGCGGTAGTAGCTGGCGAGTGCCAGATAGGCCCGGCCGGGGTGGTCGACGCCGATGAAGCCGGCGTTGGAGATGATGTTGAGGCTCTGCTCGCCGCGATAGTCGGGATGCGCCCGCCAGCCGATGTCGGTCAGATGCGAGGCGGCGACCCGGAGGCGGGCCTCCTCGCGCGTCTCGCCGATGCCCATGGCGCGGAACACCATCTCGGTCCACGTCGCCATCTCCTCGGTGTGGCGGGGCGAGCGCGAGCGCAGGAACGCCAGTTCCTTGGCCGCGTCGATCAACGGATCGTGGCGGCGCTCCTCCTGCGTCAGCAGCTCGTAGAGATGACCTTCCCTGAGGCCCAGGGCCGAGAGCACGACGTCCTTCGGCTTGCCGGCCTTGATGATCTGGGCGAGCACCACGGCGCCGAAGGGCAGAAGATCGCGGCGCTGCTTCGACACGGTCTCGATCTTCGGCAGGGTCTCCACCGCGCCGCGGCCGACCAGCTTGCAGAGGTCGAGCGCCACTTCCGCCGGCAGGGCGTAGTTGTGCATGACGTGGAGGGGGTAGTCGACCTGATGCATGTGCAGCTTGGCGAGCGAGCGCCAGGTGCCGCCGACGGCGTAGAAGCTGCGGCCTTCGAGGCCGGCGAGTACCGGCGAGGTCTCCAGCACCTGCTGGGCGATGCGTTCGGCCTTGCGGATCGATCCCTCCGCCGCTTCCGACAGACGGATGCCGCCGAGCGGATAGGTCAGGCCCTCGCCGATGTCGTCGCCCTTGATGTCCACGAGTTCGAGCGAGCCGCCGCCGAGATCGCCGGCGATACCGTCGGCATCGTGGATGCCGGCAACGATGCCGAAGGCGGCGAGCCGCGCTTCGTCGGCGCCGGTCAGAACCGATACCGGGACGCCGCAGATGCGCTCGAGTTCGGCGACGAAGCGCTTGCCGTTCTTGGCCTCGCGCGCCGCCGCGGTGGCGAGGACGTGCAGCGTCGCGGCGCCGCACTGATCGGAGATGTGTTTGAAGCGCTTGACCGCCGCCAGCGCGCTGCGCACCGGGCCGTCGCCGAGCGTGTTGGTCTTCGACAGACCTTTGCCGAGTCCGGCCAGCACCTTCTCGTTGAAGATCACCGTCGGCGCACGGGTCAGGCGCTCGTAGACGACGAGGCGCACCGAATTCGAGCCGATATCGATGACGGCGATCGGCGCCGCCCCGCCCATGCGGCCGGGCGCATTCGGGTCGCAGACGAGGCCCTGCCAGCCCGGCTCACTTGCGCCGGTTGCGGACGATGCTGCGCGGCTGGTCTGTCTTGGAGGATTTGCCACGGCCCGACAACGATGGGTTGGTCATGAAGTACTTGTGCGCATTGAAGGGCTCTTCGCCCTCCGCCGGACGGATCCGTTCGTGACCGCCGTCGGGAAGGAGGCGCCAGCTCTGCTGGTTGTCCTTCAGGTTGGCGACCAGGATCTGATCGAGGATCTGTTCGTGCACCGTCGGATTGGTGATCGGAGCGAGCACCTCGACGCGCCGGTCCAGATTCCGCGGCATCATGTCGGCCGATCCGATGTAGACGATCGCCTGCGCCGAGGGAAGGCCGTGGCCGTTGCCGAAGCAGAAGACGCGGGAGTGCTCGAGGAAGCGTCCGACGATCGATTTCGCCCGGATGTTCTCCGACAGGCCCGGCACCCCGGGCCTCAGGCAGCAGATGCCGCGGGCGATGATGTCGATCTTCACCCCGGCCCGGCTCGCCTCGTAGAGCTTGTCGATGATGCGCGGGTCGACGAGGCTGTTGATCTTCATCCAGATCTGCGCCGGACGACCGGCCTTGGCGTGTTCGATCTCGCCCTCGATGTGGCCGACGAGGCGCTGTCGCATCGACAACGGGCTCACCGCCATGCGCTCGAGTTCCTCCGGCTGGGCGTAGCCGGTGATGAAGTTGAAGATCCGCGCCACGTCGCGGCCGATCGCCGGATCGGCGGTGAAATAGCTGAGGTCGGTGTAGATCCGCGCGGTGATCGGGTGGTAGTTGCCGGTGCCGATGTGGCAATAGGTCGCGAGCTGACCCTGCTCGCGGCGCACCACCATCGACAGCTTGCCGTGGGTCTTCAGTTCCATGAAGCCGAAGACCACCTGCACGCCGGCGCGCTCGAGATCGCGCGCCCAGCGGATGTTGGCCTCCTCGTCGAAGCGCGCCTTGAGTTCGACGACGGCGGTGACCGACTTGCCGGCGTCGGCGGCTTCCGACAGCGCCTTGACGATCGGGCTGTCGTTGGAGGTGCGGTAGAGCGTCTGCTTGATCGCCACCACGTCGGGATCGCGCGCCGCCTGCATCAGGTATTGTATGACGACGTCGAAGCTCTCGTAGGGGTGATGGACGACGAGGTCCTTGGCCTTGATCGCGGCGAAGCAGTCGCCGCCGAATTCGCGGATGCGCTCGGGGAAGCGCGGCGCGTAGGGGCCGAACTTCAGCTCGGGTCGATCGATCGAGACGAGTTCGGAGAGTTCGTTGAGGGCGAGCAGACCCTCGACCAGGAACACCCCGTCGGCGTCGCAGGAGAGCGACTCGGCGACGAAGTCGCGCAGCCGCTCCGGGGTCGAGCTTTCGATCTCCAGCCGGATGACGCTGCCGCGGCGACGGCGCTTGAGCATCGACTCGAACACCCGGACGAGGTCTTCGGCCTCTTCCTCGATCTCGATGTCGCTGTCGCGGATGACGCGGAAGACGCCCTTCGACTTGACCTTGTAGCCGGGGAAGAGCCCCTCGATGTGCAGCGAGATCGCCGCCTCGAGCGCGATGAAGCGTTTGACGCCGGGCAGGCCCTCGACCGGCGGCAGCTCGAGGAAGCGGGTGAGCGTCGACGGCATGCGGATCAGCGCCGTCATCCCCTCCCCGCCGCGGCCGCTGCTGCGCACCAGATCGAGCACCAGCGAGAAGCCGAGATTGGGGATGAAGGGGAAGGGGTGCGCCGGATCGCAGGCGAGCGGCGTCAGGACGGGGAAGATGTGGGTGAGGAAGTGGCTCTCCAGCCACTTGCGCTCCGGGCCGGTCAGGCCGTCGCCGTCGACCAGGACGATGCCGGCGTTCTGAAGCTCGACGTGCAACTCGCGCCACAGCCGCTGCTGCTCGGCGGTGAGTTCGCCGACCGCTTCGCCGAGGCCGACGAGCTGTTCGGCCGGCGTCAGGCCGTCGTCGGAGCGGGCCAGGATGCCGGCGCGCTGCTGTTCGACCAGACCCGAGACGCGCACCATGAAGAATTCGTCGAGGTTGTTGGCCGAGATCGACAGGAAGCGCAGCCGCTCGAGCAGCGGGTGGTCGGTGTTGGCGCTCTCCTCGAGCACACGCCGGTTGAAGGCGAGCCACGACAGCTCGCGGTTGAGGAAGCGGGACGGGCTGCCGATCAGGTCGGCGGCGTCGGGAACGGGGGTCTTCTCGGTCCTGGCGGTCACGTCGTGACGTCTCCTCGCGGCGGTGCGCAGGGCTGCGCCCGGCCGCCGTTCTTATCGTCGTTTCATGACGGATTGTTTTCCGTCGAAGGGGCTTCGTCCAGTCCGGTGAGTTGCGGTTCGGCGCCGAAGCCGCGGGCGAGCACCGCGGCGGCGAGCGCCCGGGTGATCGGCCCCTTGGTGGCCAGCGCCTCGCGGTCGAGCGCCTCGACGAGATGAACGGCGGCGGAGAAGCTGCGTTCCATGCGCCGCGACAGGTAGGCGACGACCGCCGGATCGACGGTGGTCTGGCGATCGGCGAAGAGTTTGGCGAGCACCGCCTCGAGCAGCCGATCGTCGGGAAGCCCGAGATCGACCGGTGTCGCCGCCCGCAGACGCGAGGCGAGATCGGCGAGGACGATCCCCCAGGCGACGAGAGGCCGGCGCGCCGTGATCAGACAGCGCCCGCCGCCCTGGCGAACGGCGTTGAGGAGGTGGAACAGCGCCCGCTCGTCGACCCCCTGCCCCGCGTCTTCGACCACGATCGCCCGTTCGGCCGCCGCCAGCGGATCGTGAGTGCCGAGGTCGGCCGCCGCGATCACCCGCGCGCCCGTCTCCTGGGCGAAGAGCGCGGCGAGATGGGTCTTGCCGGCGCCTTCCGGGCCGACGAGCAGCAACACTTCGCTCGGCCAGCGCGTCGCGGTGACGAGGTCGAAGGCGGCGCGGTTGGGCTCGGCGACGACGTAGTCCTCGCTCCCGTGCGCGGCCTCGACCGGCAGAGCGAGCGGCAACTGGCGCGGCGGTTCAGCCATCTCTGGTCTCCACCGGATCGGATGCCGCCGGCTCGCCGAGATAGAGCGGGCTCGCCAGATACTGTTCGACCGAGAAACGCGCCAAAACGCCGATCGCCGCCGAAGTCGGCACAGCCACCAGCATGCCGACGAAGCCGAAGAGCGAGCCGAAGGCGAAGAGCGAGAACAGCAGCCACACCGGATGGAGCCCGACAGAGCGGCCGACCCAGCTGGGTGTCAGCACGTAGCTTTCGAGCGCCTGTCCGCCGGCGAAGATCGCCGCCACCAGCGCCAGCCCGTGCCAATCCGGCCAATACTGCACCAACGCGACGATCAGCCCGACCACCAGACCGGAGCCGAAACCGACATAGGGGACGATGCCGAGCAGGCCCGACATCAAGCCGATCAGCAGCCCGAATTCGAGTCCGACGAGGGCGAGCCCGAGGCCGTAGTAGATCCCCATGACGACGCACACCGACACCTGCCCGCGTACGAAGCCGGAAACGGCGTCGTTCATGCGGCCGGCGAGGAGGCGCACCGTGTCGCGATGGCGCGGCGGCACCCAGTCGTCGAGCCCGGCGATCATGCGGTCCCAGTCGACGAGCATGTAGGCGGCGACCACCGGCGCGATCACCAGGATCGACACCACCGAGGCGATCGCCTGGCCACCGTTCCACAGCGACTGCAACAGCTTGGTGATCCAGCCGGCGCCCTGCGACAGGGCCGTCTGCATGCCGCCCTCGAGCGATTTGACGTCGCCGCCGAGGAGTTTGCGCAGCTCGCCGTCGAAATAGGGTCCGACGAGTTCCTGCAGACGCGCGAAGAGGGTCGGCAGCCGTTCGACCAGTCCGGACAGCTGATGGCCGAGCAGCGGGACGACGAGGATCAGGCCGACCACCAGACCGATGAAGATGGCGAGCACGATGGTGAGCGCTGCGACACCGCGCGAAAAGCCCCAGTTCTCCAGCCGGTCAGCGACCGGGTCGAGCAGATAGGCGAGTGCGATCCCGGCGACGAAGGGCAGCAGCACGCCCTTGAACAGCCACAGGAACAGCACGAAGCCGGCGAGCGCGCCGAGCCAGAACCGCAGTTGCCGTTCGAGCGTCACGTCGATTTCTCCTGCGAACCGCGATGGTTCGATCTCATCCCGCCCGGCCCGGGTCTCCCGGCTCCGACGACATAACGCGGAGCCAATCGACGACATAGGCGATGCCGGAAACCACGGTCAATCCGACGACGAGCACGATACCCACCGTCCACAGCCCATCGGCGAACCAGCCGAAGGCCTTGTGCGCCAACACCATCGCCGCGAAGCCGATCTGCGCCGTGGTGTTGGCCTTCGACACCATCTTCGGCTGGATCGGCAGCCGCATGCCGAGGCCCCAGGACAGCACGACGCCGCCGATGATCAGTACGTCGCGCGACAGGACCAGGATCGCCAGCCACACCGGCAGCGCCCCGATCACCGCCATGGTGACGAAGATCGAGACCAGCAGCAACTTGTCGGCGAGCGGGTCGAGATAGGAGCCGAGTTCGGATTTCTGGTCGAAGGCGCGGGCGATGAAACCGTCGATGCCGTCCGAGACGCCGGCGACGAGAAACACCCAGAAGGCGAGCGCGAACCGTCCGGAGAGAATGGCGTCGATGGCGATCGGCACCAGCACCAGCCGGAAGATCGAGATCAGGTTCGGAATGGTGATGGTGCGGCCCAAGGGTCCCCTTCTCCACGATCGACGGCTTCCCCATCCCAATGTGGTCCCGAACGGCCTTTCTTCCAAGAGGAGAACTGCCGAATATCCGCACCCCCCGTCCAGTTACGGGCTTGCCAAAGCGCCGCCGATCGTCCATCCCCACGGCGGTCGGTTCCCACGCGGAGAAGTGAAATGTCCGAGGGCAAGAACAGCTGGACCTACGCTCGGTCCGGCGTCGACATCGAAGCCGGGAATGCGCTCGTCCGCCGTATCGCGCCGCTCGCCAAGGCGACGTCCCGGATCGGGGCCGACACCCAGATCGGCGGCTTCGGCGGCCTCTTCGATCTGAAGGCCTGCGGCTTCCGCGATCCGGTCCTGGTCGCCGCCAACGACGGCGTCGGAACCAAGCTCAAGATCTCGATCGAGACCGGCATCCACGACACCATCGGCATCGACCTCGTCGCCATGAGCGTCAACGATCTCGTCGTCCAGGGCGCCGAACCGCTGTTCTTCCTCGACTATTTCGCCACCGGCAAGCTCGACCTCGAGGTCGCCGAGCGGGTCATCGCCTCGATCGCCCGCGGCTGTCAGATGGCCGGCTGTGCCCTCATCGGCGGCGAGACCGCCGAAATGCCCGACATGTACAAGGCCGACGACTACGATCTCGCCGGCTTCGCCGTCGGCGCCGTCGAACGGGACGAGATCCTGCCGAAGAAGACGACCGCCCCCGGCGACGTCCTCCTCGGCCTCGGTTCCTCCGGCGTCCATTCGAACGGCTATTCGCTGGTCCGTCGGCTGGTGAAGGAGGCAGGCCTCGACTGGAACGACGAGGCGCCCTTCCAGCCCGGCACCTCGGTCGCCCGCGCCCTGCTCGAGCCGACCCGCATCTATGTCAAACCGATCCTCGAGGTGATGCGCTCGATCGGCGGCGTCAAGGCGATGGCGCACATCACCGGCGGCGGCTTCCTCGAGAACATCCCGCGGGTGCTGCCCGAACTCTGCGTCGCCGAGATCGACCTCTACGCCTGCGCCGTGCCGCCGGTGTTCAAGTGGCTGGCGAGCGTCGGCGGTATCTCCGAGACCGAGATGTTGCGCACCTTCAACTGCGGCATCGGCATGGTGCTGATCGTCGAGGCCGACAAGGCCCACGACATCTCGGAGGCCTTCCGCGCCAAGGGCGAGACCTGCGTCACCCTCGGCTGGCTCCAGGACGGCTCCGGCCGCGATGCCGACGAACACGGCAAGCGCGCCTGGGTCGACACCCGCGGCAAGCTCGACCTCACGTGGCCGCCGCGCCGATGACCGCGGGCGCCGCCCCCGTCACCCGCCGCCGCGTCGGGATCCTGATCTCCGGCGGTGGTTCCAACATGGCGGCGCTGATCGCGGCGGCGCAGGACCCCGCCTATCCGGCGGAGATCGTCTGCGTGATCTCCAACCGCGCCGACGCCGGCGGTCTCGCCAAGGCGCGTGCCGCCGGCGTGCCGCACGTCGTGGTCGTCGACCACAAGCATCATCCCGATCGCGAGAGCTTCGAGCGCGCCGTCCAGGCCGAACTCGAGGCGGCGCAGGTCGAACTGGTGGCGCTCGCCGGGTTCATGCGGCTGTTGACTCCCTGGTTCATCGAGCGCTGGCACGATCGGCTGATCAACATCCATCCGGCGCTCCTGCCCTCCTACAAGGGTCTCCACACCCATGCCCGGGCGCTCGCCGACGGCGTCAAGATCGCCGGCTGCACCGTGCACTTCGTCCGCCCCGAGATGGACGTCGGCCCGATCATCGTCCAGGCGGCGGTGCCGGTCCTCGACGACGATACGCCGGACACGTTGGCGGCTCGCGTCCTCACCCAGGAGCACCGCATCTATCCGCTGGCGCTGGCCCGCGTGGCGACCGGCGCGGCGACGGTGGTGCGGGATGGCGAGGGCAACGAGGTGGTCAGGACCAACCGTTCGTCGGCGTCGGAGGCGGCTCTGATCGCGCCGATGCGAAACCATGCCGATACTTGATCACCCCGGCTCGGCCTGTCTAACATTTCGAGTCGCGCACGCCTCCCCACCATCGGGGAGGCGTTTTCGATGTCGTAAGATTGGATGTGGGGAACCTCGACCGTGATCGAAGACGAACCGCCGAGCCGCCCTGCACTCCTCGAACGTCTGCGATCGCGTTTGGCGATCTCGATCGGGACCGCCGTCGTGATCGCCGCGACGCTCGGTGCGATGTTGCATCTGGCGGTTTCGGCGCAACGAGAAATCGCGCGCGAGGACCGCCTCGCCCGCATGCGCGCCACCGGCCAGGCGCTCACCTCGGCGATCGATCGGGCCGGCCGCTTCGCCCTCGCCCAGGCCGAGACCACCGCACGGCGCCCGGCCGTCCAGAAGGCGCTCGCCATCGAGGACCGTGCGGCGCTGGGCGAGCTGTCCGAGGGTCCCTGGGCCTATCTGAAGGAACAGAGCGGCGTCACCATCTACGGTTATCACTCGGCCGACATGCGCTACCTCCTCCGCGTCCACAAGCCGGAGAGCCACGGCGACGACGTTTCTCGGCAACGGCCGATGGTGCTCGCCGCCAACAAGAGTGGTCGCTCGCAGGTCGGTATCGAGATCGGCGTCACCGGCCTGGTCGGCGTGCGCGGCGTCGCGCCGATCCGGCTCGGTGACCGGCTCGTCGGCACGATGGAGGTCGGCCTCGACCTGCAGCCGATCCTCGATCAGGTGAGAGCCGCGACCAACACCGATCTGGCGGTCGTGCTCAGCCGCTCTCTCGCCGGTCTGCCGGCGGCGGACGGCGCGGCCGGCGATCTGATGATCACTGCGACGACCGATCCGGTGCGGTTCCTCGAGGCGTTGCGGGCCGGCCGCCTGCCGATCGTGCGCGAGACCGAGATCGGCTCGCTCGCCGGAGGCGACGTCGAAGACGCGCTGCTTCGCATGCCGCTCGTCGACTTCTCCGGGCGCCTCGTCGGCAACCTGTTGCTCCACGACGCCTTCCCCGAACAGGCCGCGCAGGAGCGTCGGATCTCGACGGACCTGTCAGTGGTCGCGATCGTCGGGGGCATCCTCGCCTTCGCCGTCTTCTCGGTGCTCGCCTTCGGCGTCGTCGGACGGCGGGAGAACGAGACATGATCCGGTTCTTGGCCGCGCTTCTCACCCTGCTGACGCTCTTCGGGGCGGCGCCGGCGGCGCGCGCCGCCGAGATCGATCTGCCCGATGGGATCGAATTGCCGCTGAAGGTGCGGTTGGCGTTGCGCATCCTCGACGTCACGGAGATCAAGGAGGTCGCCGGTCAGGCCCGGCTCTTCGTCGAGATCACCCAGCGTTGGCGCGATCCGCGCAACGCCTTCGATCCCATCGCGGTCGGCACGCCGCGCGTCGACCGGGTCGGCGAGGAGGCGCAACGCCATCTGCAGGCGGTCTGGACGCCCGGCATCGTCATCGACAACCAGATCGGCGACGCGGACGGCCGGACGGTCGCGGTGTCGACCCACGAGCACGGCGAGGTCGTCGTCGTCGAGCGCTACGAAGCGGATTTCCGGGTCGCCACCGACATGACCGCATTCCCCTTCGATCAGCAGAAGATCCAATTGTCCTTCTCCGCGCCGCGTTGGGCCAAGCAGGACGTCCTGCTCGTCAGCACCGATGCCGACCGCGGTTTCTCGAAGGTCGCCGATCGCCTCGCCGTCACCGACTGGCGCGCCCTCGGGCTCGTTTTCGCCAATACCGAGACGGCGGGTTGGAACGCGCGCAGCTACTCCCGTCTCGACGCCACGCTGTCGATCGAGCGTCTGTCGGAGCGATACATCCTGCGCATCTTCATTCCGATCGTCGCGGTGCTCGCGGTATCGATCTACGTGCTGTGGGCGCCCGGCCTCGGCCCGACCGACAAGGGGGGGCTGATCTTCTCCGCACTGCTCGCGCTGGCGGCGATCAGCTTCACCTTCGAATCGAGCTTTCCCGGCTGCATCTCGCTCAACACGCCGATCGCCCAGATCATCTCGCTCGGCTACGTGTACCTCGTGGCGGTGCTGCTCTTCGACAGCTTGCTCGGGGTTCCCTGCGGCAAGCCGCTTTCGCGCCTGCACCGACCCTGCCGAGAGATTCGCCGACAGGTGTCCTGGGCGCTGCCCGCGATCATGACGACCGTGTGTCTCGGCGTCGTCCTGCGGGCGTTGCCGGTGTGATCCGGCGTCGCGAAGCGAGCCGCCGGATCTCGTACGACGGAGCGGTAGCCCTCGATCGCCGCGGCTCACACATCCGCCGCGGACGCATCGAACAGATCGAAAATTCGTCGGCTCGGGCGCGGTGACGGTGCGAGGGCGGCGGAATACGCTTCGCTGTTCCGCCCTACGGCATCTTCGCCGCACGCTCACAAGATCAGCCGGTAATCCAGGAACGCCACCTCTTCGCCCGGCGCCAAGCTGGTCCGCTCCTCGGCGAGTTCGACGAGGCCGTCGGTGCGGGTGAGCGAGGTGACGACGCCGGCGCCGTCGACCGGGTATTTCACCGCCACCGGCCGCCCGTCGCGCAGCTCGAGCGACACCCGCACATATTCGCGCCGCCCGGTCTTCTTCTTGTAGGCGAAGTCGGAGACGACGGTCTGCGGCATCACCGGCAAGGCCGCAGAGCCGGCGAGCTTCATCACCAGCGGGCGGAGCACGTGGGCCCAGGTGACGAAGACCGCCACCGGATTGCCGGGCAGGCCGACGAAGGGCGTGCCCTCGATCACTCCCATCGCCACAGGCCGGCCCGGCTTGATGGCGAGGCGCCAGAAGGCCAGCGAGCCGTGGGCGGTGAGCGCGGCGCGGACGTGGTCCTCCTCGCCGGTCGAGACCCCGCCCGAGGTGACGACGAGATCGTGGCCACGCGCCGCCTCGAGAATGCGGGCGCCCGTCTCGCCGATCTCGTCCTTCAGAATGCCGAGGTCGGTGACCTCGCATCCCGCCCGCGTCAGCATCGCCATCAGCGAGAAGCGGTTGCTGTCGTAGAGCGAGGCCGGGGCCAGCGGGCTGCCGGGCTCGAGGATCTCGTCGCCGGTCGAGAACACGGCGACGCGCGGCCGCCGGCGTACGGTGACCTCGGCGACGCCGAGCGCGCCGAGCAGCGCCACGTCGCGCGGGTCGAGCCGCCGCCCGGCGGGCAGCGCCGGCGTACCGCGGGCGATATCCTCGCCCTTGGGGCGGGCGTTGGCGCCGGGCTTCAGCCCCGCCGGCAGCGAGACTCGGCCGTCGTCGAGGAGGCGGACGTCCTCCTGCATGAAGACCGTGTCGCAGCCGACCGGCATCGGCGCGCCGGTGAAGATGCGCACCGCCACCCCCTCCCCGGCCGCATGACCGGCGCCGTGTCCGGCGGCGATGCGGCCGGAGACCGGCAGGACGGTCTCACCGGAGGCGGCGAGCGAGGCATGGGCGACGGCGTATCCGTCGACGGCGGAATTGTCGAAGGCGGGCAGATCGATCGGCGCGGCGAGCTCCTCGGCGATCACGCGGCCGTCGGCGTGCGTCAGCGGGACGATCTCGGTCTCGGTGACCGCCGGTACCCGATCGGCGACCAGGGCGAGGCCCTCCTCGATCCGCATCAGTTCTCCGCCGAAGGCGAAGGCGTCGTCGCTCAGCTGCGCCATGATCCGTCCGTCGTTGCGAGTGTCACGAAAGAAGCGAGGGGCGGTCGCCCGCCCCTCCCTATCTAGCATCCCGAGCGCGCTCCGCCAGCCGGCTCACGCCCCGGCGTCGTTCGCGTTGGGGAAGAACAGCTGCTGTCCGCCGATCTTGTAGTCGGCGATCGCCTTCTGACCTTCGGGGCCGACCACCCAATCGATGAAGGCCTGACCGTCCGCCGCCTTGACGTGCGCGAACTTGTCCGGGTTCACCAGCATGATGCCGTACTGGTTGAACAGCGCCTTGTCGCCTTCGACGGCGATGTCGAGATCGCTGCGGTTCTTGAAGCTGATCCAGGTGCCGCGGTCGGCGAGCACATAGGCGCCCATCGACGAGGAGATGTTGAGCGCCGCGCCCATGCCCTGGCCGATCTCGCGGTACCAGGCGCCCTTGGCCGTCGCCATGTCGACGCCCGCCTTCTTCCACAGCGCCAACTCGGCCTGATGGGTGCCGGACCGGTCGCCGCGAGAGACGAACGGCGCCTGTTTCGCCTGGATGGCGCGCAACGCCGCGGCGATGTCCGTCGTGCCTCTGATGCCGGCCGGATCCGATTTCGGACCGATCAGGACGAAGTCGTTGTACATCACCGGCTTGCGCGCCTTGGAAAATCCTTCGGCGACGAACTTTTCTTCCGCCGGCTTGGCATGGACGAAGAGAACGTCGGCGTCGCCACGCCGTCCGGTGTCGAGCGCCTGACCGGTGCCCTGTGCCACGACCTTGACCTCGATGCCGGTCTTCTTGCTGAAGAGCGGCAGAATATGGTCGAAAAGCCCGGAATCTCGGGTCGACGTGGTCGACGCGACGGTGATCGAGCGGCCGCCGGCCGGCGCTGCCGTCTGCGCGAGCGCAGCCCCGCTCGCCATCACCAGCGCCGCGGCGGCGGCCACGAAGGTTCTGCGGTCGATTCGAATCATGTCGTCTTCCTCCCTGGGATTTTCGTTCGAGACGTCAAATCAGTTCGCCGTCTAAGAAATGCACGGCCTCTTCGGTTCTCGGGCGCGCGAAGAACACCGCCGCCGGGCCCGTTTCGACGATGCGGCCGCGGTTCATGAAGACGATGCGGGTCGCCAGACGCCGCGCCTGCCCGAGATCGTGGGAGGCCATCATCAGCGTCCGGCCCTCCGCCGTCAGGCCGGTGAGCATCTCCTCGATCGTCCGCGTCGCCGCCGGGTCGAGCTGCGACGTCGGCTCGTCGAGGAAGAGCAGTTCCGGGTCGAGCGCCCAGGCCCGGGCGATGGCGAGGCGCTGCTGCTCGCCACCCGACAACAGCCGCGCCGGCCGCCCCGCGAGATGGGCGAGGCGGAACCGCTCGAGCGTCTCGGCCGTCTTGGCGCGCCGGGCCCGCCAGCCGACGCCTGCCGCGGCGAGGGCGTGGGTGAGATTGTCGTGGGCCGAGCGGCGCAGCATCACCGGCTTCTGGAACACCATGGCGTGGCGGCGGCGACCGGTCGTCTCCCCCTCCCCCGCCGCCCAGTCGATGCGGCCGCGGCTCGGGGCGAGCAGTCCATGGGCGAGACGCAGCAGGATCGACTTTCCCGCGCCGTTCGGCCCGAGCAGCACGGTGGTGTGGCCGCGTTCGACGGTGAGGTCGAGATCACGAACGAGATCCTGGCCGCCGACCGAGAAGCCGACACCTTCGAATCGCAACGGTAGGATGGAGGTGGTTTCGCGCATCGGGATCATCCGGCGAAGCGGGCGCCGATGCGCCCGGCCATGAAGGCTGCCGCGTTGATCGCCAGCGTCAGGCCGACCAGGGTGATGCCGAGGCCGAGCGCCAGCGGCAGATCCCCCTTGGAGGTTTCGAGGGCGATCGCGGTGGTCATCGTGCGGGTGTGGCCGGCGATGTTGCCGCCGACGATCAGCACCGCACCGACCTCCGCCGAGGCGCGGCCGAAGCCGGCGAGGAGCGCCGTCGTCAGCGAGAAGCGGCCGTCCCACAGCAGCGTCGGCACGGCGCGGGCGCCGACGAGGTCGATCGAGCGCAGATGGTCTCCGTATTCGCTCCACAGGTCCTCGATCACCTGACGCGTGAGCGCCACGACGATCGGCAGGATCAGCACGGTCTGCGCCACCACCATCGCACCCGGCGTGAACAGGAGGCCGAAGGCGCCGAGCGGCCCCGAGCGCGACAGGAGCAGGAAGATCAGCAAGCCGGCCACCACCGGCGGCAGGCCCATCAGCGCGTTGACCACCACGACCAGCACGGTGCGTCCGGGAAAGCGCGAGATGCCGAGGAGCGCGCCGAGCGGCAGGCCGATCACCGCGGCGATCGCCAGGGCCGAGAGCGTCACCTGGAGACTGAGCGCGACGACGCCGAGAAAGGCCGGATCGAGGCCGACGATCAGTCCGAAAGCGGCCGCCAGGGCGGAGGCGAAATCCGTCGCCACGTCGTCGCATCCTCCCGGAGTTTCACCCGCCGCTTTTCGAGGAGCGGCCATCACCGTCGTGCGGCGCAGTGATGCGTCGCGTCCGGGTGATCATAGCGCTTTCGAGGGCGATGGCCAGAGGCTCGTTTCGCCTCCGTTTCCCCGGGGGTCAGTCGGGGCGGTTCGACGCGGCGGCGGTCGCGCGGTCGACCCAGGCGAGGATCGCGTCGACATCGGGGGGAAGGCGTGCCCAGTCGTCGCCGACGAACTCCCGCCACCGGCCGAGCTGGTTTTCGCGCAGAACCACCAGGGTCGGGATGTCGGCGACCATGGCGGCGCCGATTTCGTCGCGCACGCCGTGGCCGGCCGCCTCCTGTTTGGCGAACTTACCGGCGAGGACGAGGTCGACCCCCTCCTCCACCGCCGCCAGGATCACCAGACTGGCGCGCGCCAATCCGTCGACGTCGAGGATGCAGCTCTCGGCGCCGGCGCCGAGTTCCTGAGAGATCGAGATCGCCGCGCCGCCGCGCAGATCGTCGAGCAGCATCTCGCGCCGACCGTTGGCCATGAGGCCGCCGTAGCGCGGGACCACCCCACCGAGGCGCAGCGAGCCACGCGCTGTGAGCCTCTCGCGCAGGTCGGCCAGGAGCAGTTCGATCTCGGTATCGCCGGAATAGACGACGCCTGCCAGGCGGTGGGTGTCGCCGGTCGGCTCCTCGGCCATGGTGTCGATCGCCTCGCTCGTGGTTGGTCGCGCGAGCCTAACCGTCCGGGCCGATCCGGTCGAGCCCGGCGTCGTCGCGGTGTCGGGCCGCGGTCCGACCGTCAGCCGTTGCCGCGACCGATGCCGAGGTGGCGGAATCCGTGGCGGGAAATCTCGTCCGGGCGATAGATGTTGCGCAGGTCGACGAGCACGCGATCGGCGACGACCTCGCCGAGGCGATCGAAATCGAGGGCGCGGAACTGGTCCCATTCGGTGACGATCGCCACGGCGCTCGCCCCTTCGGCCGCCTCGTAGGGCGAGGTGCAGAAGGCGACGTCGCGGACCAGCGGCCGCGCCTGATCCATACCTTCCGGGTCGTAGGCGCGGATCGACGCGCCGGCATCCTGCAGCGCCTGGATGATGGAGAGCGCCGGCGCGTCGCGCATGTCGTCGGTGTTGGGCTTGAAGGTGAGACCGAGCACGGCGATCGTCTTGCCGCGGACGTCACCGCCCGCCGCCTGGACGATCTTGCGCGCCATCGCCCGTTTGCGGGTGTCGTTGATCGACACCGTCGTCTCGATCAGCCGCATCGGCGAATCGTGATCCTGGGCGGTCTTCACCAGCGCCAGCGTGTCCTTGGGGAAGCACGAGCCGCCGTAGCCCGGGCCGGCATGCAGGAACTTGGAGCCGATGCGGTTGTCCGCGCCGATGCCGCGCGCCACCTGCTGGACGTCGGCGCCCACCTTCTCGCAGAGATCGGCGATCTCGTTGATGAAGGTGATCTTCATCGCCAGGAAGGCGTTGGCGGCGTATTTGATCAGCTCGGCGGTGCGCCGGCCGGTGAAGAGCAGCGGCGCGGCGTTGAGATAGAGCGGGCGATAGACGTCGGTCATCACGTCGCGGGCGCGTTCGTCCTCGAGCCCGACGACGATGCGGTCGGGCCGCTTGAAGTCGGAGATCGCCGCGCCTTCGCGCAGGAACTCGGGATTGGAGACGACCGCGACGTCGGCCTGCGGCGCGGTCTCGCGGATGATGCGCTCGACGTCGTCGCCGGTGCCGACGGGAACCGTCGACTTGGTGACGACGACCGTGAAGCCGGTCAGCGCCGGTGCGATCTCGCGCGCCGCGGCGTGGACATAGGAGAGATCGGCATGGCCGTCGCCGCGCCGCGACGGCGTGCCGACGGCGATGAACACCGCATCGGCCTCGCCGACCGGACCGGCGACGCCGGTGGCGAAGGTCAGCCGGCCGTCGCGGACGTTGGAGGCGACCAGATCCTCGAGCCCCGGCTCGTAGATCGGGATCCGCCCCTGCCGCAACGCCTCGATCTTGCTCTCGTCCTTGTCGACGCAGGTGACCGAGTGACCGAAATCGGCGAGGCAGACGCCCGAAACCAGACCGACGTAACCGGAGCCGATCATCACGATCTTCATGCACTCATCCTTCGATCCGTCCGTGTCGGTCGTGACCATGGGCCATACCGAGCACGGAACTGCGAACCTCTCACGACGATTCGCCGGCGGTATTCCGCGTTCGAACGCTTCTTTTGCCGAGCCGCCCGATCCGGCGCAAGTCGTCGGGCCGACGGCCGGGATGCGCGCCGCGCGGATCAGACGCCGTGATAGGTGCGATACCACTCGACGAAGGCGGTGACGCCCTCGGCGACCGATGTCGCCGGGCGGTATCCGGTCAGGGCCTCGAGCAGGCGATGATCGGCCCAGGTGGCGCGCACGTCGCCGGGCTGCATCGGCAACATCGTCCGCGCGACCGGCCGACCGAGCGCCGTCTCGATCGCCGCGACGAAGTCCATCAGGTCGACCGGCGAACCGCCGGCGATGTTGACCACCCGCCACGGCGCCACCGGCGACAGCGTGTCGGCGATCCCCTCGCCGGCCGTCGGCGCCCCGACCGCCGGGACCGCTTCGGCGAGCCGCACGATGCCCTCGACCAGATCGTCGACATAGGTGAAGTCGCGCCGCATCTCGCCGTTGCCGTAGATCTCGATGGCGCGGCCCTCGAGCGCCGCGGCGACGAACTTGAACAGCGCCATGTCCGGCCGACCCCAGGGGCCGTAGACGGTGAAGAAGCGGAAGCAGGTGGTCGGCACGCCGAAAAGATGGGCGTGCGAGTGACTCATCGCCTCCATCGCCTTCTTGGTCGCGGCGTAGAGCGACACCGGCCAATCGGTGCGGTCGACCTCACGGAAGGGCATCACCTCGTTGCCGCCGTAGACCGACGAGGTCGAGGCGAGCAGCAGGTGGCGCGGGGCGAGATCCTTGGCGATGTCGATGACGTTGAACGAGCCGACGAGATTGGCGTCGACATAGGCGCGCGGGTTGTCGATCGAATGGCGCACCCCGGCTTGGCCGGCGAGATGGACGATGACGTCCGGGGCGGCGTCCTCCATGGCGCGCCGCAGCCGTTCGTGATCCTCGAGCCAGGCGACCGTCGCGGTGAAGGCGTTGGTGCGGGCGAGAACCGCGTGACGCGCCGCCTTCAGCGCCGGGTCGTAGTAGTCGGTCATGGCGTCGTAGCCGATCACCGTGTGACCCTCGGCGAGGAGCCGGCGCGCCAGATGGAAGCCGATGAAACCGGCGGTTCCGGTGATGAACCAACGCATGACGTCTCCTCGCCGCGTCCGAGATCGGCGGAACATCGGGCCCGCCCCGCGAACGCGCTTCTGCCTATCCTCTCGTGTCGAGAGCAGCAAGCACCCCGACATCCCGGCGCAGCCGGTTCGGCTATGGCGAATCGGCTCGACGAGTGGTGCCGTGACCGCTGATATTTCTCTTCGTCGCGATGACCGAACGGCGACGGCCCGCGGTCGGGCCGCGTTTCCCGCTGCTTTTCGATGCAGGAATGCCACTTCTGGCGATAAGGAAGATTACCGACCTCGACTTGATATCAGATAACTTGCATATTCCGTCGATCTTTTGATCTGGCGCAAAGCCGAGGTCCGCCGAGCCGCGCAGTGTTCCTGCGCATCGGCCGCCGAAAGCGCCACCCGTACCGTCCGGAGAAGTCCACGATGTCAAAGGCAGTGAAGGCCTTCGAGAAGCCCGCTCACCCCGCGGACGCGATGGAGGAGAGCTTCTATCAGGAGCACATCAAGGTCTATCCGGCGGCGGTGAGCGGCACCTATCGCCGCATCAAGTGGGCGATCCTGGCGGTCTGGCTCGGCCTCTACTATCTCGTGCCGTTCCTGCGCTGGGACCGCGGTCCGGACATGCCGAACCAGGCGGTGCTCGTCGACATGCCCGGGCGGCGTCTCTACTTCTTCTTCATCGAGATCTGGCCGCAGGAGGTCTACTATCTCACCGGCATCCTGATCCTCTCGGCCCTGTCGCTGTTCCTGATGACGGCGCTGGCCGGTCGCGTGTGGTGCGGCTACCTGTGCTGGCAGACGATCTGGACCGACCTCTTCCTCGGTGTCGAGCGTCTGATCGAAGGCGATCGTCGTGACCGCATCCGTCTCGACGAAGGCCCGCTCAACTTCGAGAAGATCCGCAAGAAGGTGATGAAGTGGATCGCCTGGCTGCTGATCGCCGCCGGCACCGGTGGCGCGGCCGTGCTCTATTTCGCCGATGCGCCGACGACGATCGTCGAGGTGTTCACCGGCAAGGCCGCCTTCTCCACCTACATGTGGATCGGCATCCTCACCTTCACCACCTACTTCTTCGCCGGGTACATGCGCGAGCAGGTCTGCATCTACGCCTGCCCGTGGCCGCGCATCCAGGCGGCGCTGACCGACGAATACGCCCTCAACGTCACCTACCGTCTCGACCGCGGCGAGCCGCGCGCCTCGGTGAAGGAAGGCAAGAAGCTCAAGGCGGCCGGCGCCGACGTCGGTGACTGCGTCGACTGCTATCAGTGCGTCGCCGTCTGCCCGACCGGCACCGACATCCGCATGGGTTCGCAGCTCTCCTGCATCCAGTGCGGCCTGTGCATCGACGCCTGCGACTCGATCATGACCAAGCTCGGTCGCGAGACGCGGCTGGTCGGCTACGACACGCCGATCAACTTCGACCGCCGCCGCGAGGGTCTGGCGCCGGTCTTCAAGCTCATCCGTCCCCGCACCATGCTCTACGGCGCGATCATCTTCCTGGTCGCCGGTATCATGGTCTACACCTTCGCCAACCGCACCTTCGAGAGCGTCAACGTCCTGCACGACCGCAATCCGCAGTACGTCGTCAACTCCGACGGCTCGGTGCGCAACGGCTACACCGTGCGCCTGCTCAACCGGGCGGGCCGTGCGCGCGACATCATGCTGTCGGTCGAAGGCATGCCCGAGGGCACGCGCATCGATGCGGTCGGCATCGATCGTGAGACGGACGGCAACCCTGTGATCGACATCGGCGCCGACCGCACCCGCGAGCTGCGCGTCACCGTCACCGCCCCCGGCGACGGCCTGCCGAAGTCGAGCGACATCTCGTTCCGCATCACCGACATCGCCGACAAGAAGACGGCGACCGCCAAGGACTTCTTCAAGGCGCCGTGAGGCGGGATCGCCGATCCGGGAAAACGAGAAGGCCGCCGTACCCCAGGGTGCGGCGGCCTTCTCACGTTCGGGAGGTGGTGGAGAGCGACACCGGCGCCCCGAGCGTCCGGTCCAGGAGGTGGATCCGCCTCAGGCCCGGTTCTGCATGTTGTGGGCGACCAACTCGATCTGCGGCAGGATCTGGCCGCGGAGCCCGGCGTCTTCGACGGTTTCGAGCGCCCCACGGAAGCAGAGGAGCCAGCCCTCGGTCTCCTCGCGACCGATCGGCGCGACCATGTGACGGCGGCGCAGCATCGGCGGGCCGCGGCGCTCGACGAAGAGCTGCGGTCCACCGAGCCAACCGGAGAGGAACTCGAAGAGTTTCTGCTCCGATTCCTCGAGGCTCGGCGGATGGATGGCGCGGCAGGCGGCCGCCTCCGGCGCTTCGTCCATCACCGCGTAGAAGCGGCGGGTCAGGCGGCGCACGCCGTCTTCGCCGCCGATACGGTCGTAGAGGGTCGGGCCGGGCGGCGGTGTCTCGCCGTTCGGTCGATCGGTCATGGGTATCGTCCTCGTTCTCGGGAAGACCGGCGCCAACGGCATCGAAATCGACAACGCCGCGCGCGGAGGCACCGCGGCCGGGTTCGGTCGGGTCGGCGGATCAGTCGCGGTTCTGCAGATAATAGGCGATGCTCTCGACCTGCGGCATCAGCATGTCGAGGGCGGCGCGGTCGGGGATCGTCTCCTCCGCCGCACGACGGAAGCACAGCAGCCAGGCGTCGCGCTGGGCCGAACCGATGTTCACCAGGAAATGCCGCCGGCGCAGTTTCGGTGCGCCGCGGCGCTTCAGATAGAGCTTCGGCCCACCGAGCCAGCCGTTCATGAACTCGAAGAACTTCTGACGGCTGTCCTCGAGATCGGCGGGGAACACCGCGCGGCATGGCGCCGCTTCGGGGAGCGTGTCCATCAGATCGAAGAAGCGACGGACCAGCCGGCGCACGCCGACGGTGCGGCCGATCCGCTCGTAGAGACTACGGCCGCTGGTGGATCGCGCATTGAGCTGCGAGGGGCGACGCAGACGCGGACGGCCTTCGCCGGCCTCGATCTCGCCGTCGTCCGTATCGGACCCGGAAAGGGTCGCCTCCGCGGACGCGTCGGAGGGAGCGGGGGGCTCCACGTCGTCGGCGAAGTCCCGCAGAGGCGACAGAGGGTACGACCGGGATCGGACATCATCCACGGCGAGGGGGGGGAGTCGAGGATCGGGAACCGTCGTCATCGCTTGGGAGCTCCTGAGGCGTTGTCCGATCCACGAGTGCCGTTTCACACATCCGATTTTTCTAATTTACAAGACGAAACATAGATCGTCCATAAATGTTTGCGGGACTGCGGCTCGAGCGACGGCGCGCCGCCGGCTTCCCGGCTGCGAAACGAGGCCGAGAATCCTTGGAGTTCCGTCATTTTTGTCCCCACCCCGGATAGCCGCGCGACGATCCGCCGCGCCGTCCGCGACCGCGGTACCTCGTCCGAAATGCGGATCGGCAGGGGGCGAGAACCGCTCTCGACCAATCGCGGAAGCTCTGCGACATTCGACGCCCTTCGGTCGTCGCCCCCGAGCGGTTCGCGGCCCCGTTTCCGGAACATCGCGCCGCCGAATCGGCGTGCGCCACCCTGCACGAGGACCCGCCCGTGACCGGCTCCGCCTCCCCTTACGAGATCGATCTCGACCGGAACGACGCCAACTTCGTCGCCCTCACCCCCCTCACCTACCTGGAGCGCTCGGCGGCGGTCTGGCCGGATCGCGTCGCGGTCGTCCACGGCGACATCCGCCGGACCTGGGCGGAGACCGCGTCGCGCAGCCGCCGCCTCGCTTCGGCGCTGACCCGGAAGGGGTATGGAAAGGGCGTGACCATCGCCTTCCTCGCCGCCAACACGCCCGAGCTCTTCGAGGCGCATTTCGGCGTGCCGCTGATGGGGGGCGTGCTCAACGCCATCAACACGCGGCTCGACCCGGAGGCGATCGCCTTCATCCTCGGTCACGGCGAGGCGAAGATCCTGTTCGTCGATCGCGAATTCTCGAAGGTCGCCAAGGCCGCGCTCGCCCTGCTGGCGTCGCCGATCCCGGTCGTCGACATCGACGATCCGAGTTTCGACGGCGGCGAACTCATCGGCGAGACGACCTACGAGGCCTTCATCGCCGCGGGCGATCCGGACCATCCGTGGACCTTCCCGAAGGACGAATGGCAGGCTCTCGCCCTCAACTACACCTCGGGCACCACCGGCAATCCGAAGGGCGTCGTCTATCACCATCGCGGCGCCTATCTGAACGCCGTCTCCAATGCGCTCTCGTGGAATCTCGGCGGTGATGCGGTCTATCTGTGGACCCTGCCGATGTTCCACTGCAACGGCTGGTGTTTCCCCTGGACCATGGCGGTGGTCGGCGGCACCTCGGTGTGCCTGCGGCACGTGCGCGCCGACAAGGTCTACGAGGCGATCGCCGGCGAGCACGTCACTCATTTCTGCGGCGCGCCGATCGTCCTCAACATGCTCAACAATGCTCCCGCGGCCCTGAAGGAGAAGGTCTCCCACAAGGTCAAGGCGATGGTCGCCGGCGCCGCGCCACCGGCCGCCGTCATCGCCGGCATGGAGGGCATGGGCTGGGAGGTCACCCACGTCTACGGACTGACCGAGGTCTACGGCCCGACCATGCTCAACGTCTGGAAGGACGAATGGAGCGACCTGCCGCTCGACGAGCGCGCGCGGATCAAGGCGCGCCAGGGCGTGCGCGGACCGATGCTCGAAGGCGTCATGGTGGCCGACCCGATCACCCTCGAGCCGGTGGAGCCGAACGGCCGGTCCATCGGCGAGATCTTCATGCGCGGCAACAACGTCATGTCGGGCTATCTCAAGAACCCGAAGGCGACGGCGGAGGCCTTCGCCGGCGGCTGGTTCCACACCGGCGACCTCGCCGTGATGCACCCGGACGGTTACGTCGAGATCAAGGACCGCTCCAAGGACATCATCATCTCGGGCGGCGAGAACATCTCCTCGATCGAGGTCGAGGATGTGCTCTACAAGCACCCGGAGGTGATGGAGGCGGCGGTCGTCGCCCGCCCGGACGAGAAATGGGGAGAGACGCCTTGCGCCTTCATCCTGCTCAAGGATGGCGCGACCGCGACGGAAGCCGACATCATCGCCTTCTGCCGCCTGCATCTGGCGGGTTACAAGCTGCCCAAGACCATCGTCTTCGGACCGCTGCCCAAGACCTCGACCGGCAAGATCCAGAAGTTCATGCTGCGCGGCGCGGCCAAGGATCTCTGATGCCCCGGGGCCGGCGCTCGTCGCCGGCCGCACCTCGACCACCTCGCGTGGTCCACCGCCACATTCCTGCTTCGCGCCGATGCGCGGATCGCCCAAGAAGACCCGGAGACGGCCATGACCGGCTATACCGCCCCTCTTTCCGACATCACTTTCGTGCTCCAGGACGTGGTGGGACTGCCCGCCATCGCCTGGCTTCCCGGCTTCGAGGAGGCGACGCCCGATCTCGCCGCCTCGATCCTCGACGAAGCGGCGAAGATCGCCGGCGACGTGCTGGCGCCGCTCAACCGCGCCGGCGACACCATCGGCGCCAAATGGGACGCCGGCCGTGTCTCGCTTCCCGACGGCTGGAAGGAGGCGTGGGACGCGCTCGTCGAGGGCGGCTGGAACGGCCTGCCCTACCCGGCCGACTACGGCGGCATGGGCCTGCCCAACCTCCTCAACATGGGCGTCTTGGAGATGTGGCAGTCGGCCAACATGGCCTTCTCGCTCTGCCCGCTTCTCACCCAAGGCGCGGTCAACGCCATCTCGATCTACGGTTCCGACGCCCAGAAGGCGACCTATCTGCCGAAGATGGTTCCGGGCTCCTGGGCCGGCACGATGAACCTCACCGAGCCGCAGGCCGGTTCCGACCTCGCGGCGGTGCGCTCGCGCGCCGTGCCGGAGGGCGGCAAGTTCCGCATTTCGGGAAGCAAGATCTTCATCACCTACGGCGAACACGAGATGAGCGAGAACATCGTCCATCTGGTGCTGGCTCGCCTCCCCGACGCCCCTCCGGGGGTAAAGGGCATCTCGCTGTTCATCGTGCCGAAGTTCCTGGTGAACGCCGACGGCTCGATCGGCGAGCGCAACGACGTCGTCTGCGCCTCGATCGAGCACAAGCTCGGCATCCACGGTTCGCCGACCGCCGTCCTGGTCTTCGGCGAGAAGGGCGGCGCGCTCGGCGAGATCGTCGGCGAGCCCGGCCGCGGCCTCGAGTACATGTTCGCGATGATGAACCACGCCCGGCTCAACGTCGGACTGCAGGGCCTGTCGATCGCCGAGCGCGCCTATCAGCAGGCCCGCGCCTATGCTGCCGAGCGCATCCAGGGCAAGCCGGTCGGCTGGCGCGATCCGGCCACGCCGCCGATCGTCGCCCACCCGGACGTCAAGCGACTGCTGGTGTCGATGCGGGCCCGCATCGAGGCGATGCGCGGCATCATCTACGAGACCGCCGCCGCCGGCGACGTCTCCCACGCCCACCCGGACGCCGCGGTGCGCGCCGCCGCCAAGCGCAAGGTCGACGTGCTGACGCCGATCGCCAAGGGCTGGTCGACCGAGACCGGCTGCGAGGTCACCTCCGACGGCGTCCAGATCCACGGCGGCATGGGCTACATCGAGGAGACGGGCGCCGCCCAGCATTTCCGCGACGCCCGTATCACCCCGATCTACGAGGGCACCACGGCGATCCAGTCGAACGCGCTGGTCGGCCGGTCGGTGCTGCGTGAAGCCGGCCTCGGGGTGCGCGAACTCTTCACCGAGATCGACGCCACGGTGAACGCGGCGTCGCGCCTCGCCGAAGTGGCCAAGGCCGGCGCCGCCCTCGGCGCGGCGCTCGCGACGGCGCGCGAGGCACTCGACTGGCTCGGCGAGGCGGCGAACGAGGAGGCGCGTCTGCCCTTCGCCGCCTCCGTCCCCTTCCTCCATCTGATGGGGCTCCTCACCGGCGGCTGGATGCTCACCCGCGGTGCCGTCGCCGCGGCCAAGGGCGCCGGCCCGGATGCCGAGTTCCGCAAGGCGCGCATCGCCATCGCCGACATCTTCGCCGCTCAGTACCTGCCGCAGGTGGCGGCGCGCTTCGAGGCGATCCGCGGCTCGAGCGCCGCGGTCCTCGCCTTCGACGACGCGATGCTCTGATCGGTGATCATACCGAGCCGACGATGTTTCGACCTTTTCGAAACTTCGGCGGCGAAGGCGAGCCCGAGTGGGCGTCGGCCGGTCAGGCCGCAACGCTGATGAGATTCGGACGAGTCCGAATCTCATCAGCCCAGTATCAGACGGGCGCGGCGGGGCGGTTCGTCTCGCCGCCGCGCGTCTCGGCGACCGACCGGGCGAGCCAGGTGCGGAAGCGCGCGAGCAGCGGATCGTTCCACCGCGCCTCGGGGGCGACGAACCAATAGCCGCCGAGATCGACCTCGGTCTCGAGCAATTCGACCAGCCGTCCGGCGACGATGTCGTCGGCGGCCTGGAGCCGGGTCGCCAGCGCCACCCCCTGCCCCGCCACCGCCGCGTCGAGGGCCGAGGAGGCGTACCACAGCCGCGGGCCGGCGAGATCGCCGCGCGGACGGTGTCCGGTCGCCTCGAACCAACGCCGCCACTGGTCGCGGCTCTCCTCGTGGATGAGCCGCTGGTGTTCGAGGTCGGCGAGGCGGACGATCGGCTCGTGCGTCGACACCCAGGCAGGGGACGCGACCGGGAACAGGCGCGACCGTTCGAGCAGCACGGAACGGCCGGCGGCGTCGGGGCCGGCGGCGTAGCGGATCTCGGCGTCGGCCTCGTGATGGGCGAAGTCGGGGCGTTCGGTCGTCGCCTTGAGGACGATCTCGACCTCCGGCAACGCCGCTTGGAGATCGGCCAACCGCGGTGCCAGCCAGCGCGCCGCCAGCCCCGGCACGCACCACACCCTGAGGAGCCCGCGCGTCCGTGCCGGCTTCAATTCCCGGGTCGCCTCGGCGATGAGGTCGAAGGCGGCGGCGGCGGCGCGATGGAAAGCGCGGCCCTCGTCGGTGAGCACCACGCCGCGCGGTCCGCTCTCGACCAGCCTGGCGCCGAGCCAGCCCTCGAGATTGCGCACGTGGCGGGACACCACGGTGTGGCAGACGCCGAGATCCACTGCCGCGCGGCGCATCGACGCCGTCCGCCCCACCGCCTCGAAGGCGCGCACCATCGTCAGCGGCGGCATGCGCCCGCGCTCCGCGCCGTTGTCGGCGGGATCGTGTGGCGGCGGCGGGGTCGAACGCTTCGCCATGGAGGGCGACACTCCGGGGTGATCGCGACGCGCCGACCGGAACCGCGGACCGCTGTCGAGTGGTGCCATGATAGCACCACGGCGGCGCGAAAAAAGCGTCTCCCGGCGGCGCGCCGACGCGCGCACCATGGGGGGATCCCGACGCCGCAGATCACGGATCGACCATGACCGACAACGCCTCGCTCCTCGCCCGCCGCACCGCCGCCGTTCCGCGCGGCGTCGGCACCGCTTTCCCCATTTTCGCCGACCGGGCGGAGAACGCCGAGCTGTGGGACGTCGAGGGCAAGCGCTACGTCGACTTCGCCGGCGGCATCGCCGTGCTCAACACCGGCCATCGCCACCCGAAGGTCATGGCGGCGGTGGAGGCGCAGATGGCGCGCTTCACCCACACCGCCTTCCAGGTGACCGCCTACGAGCCCTATGTCGAACTGGCCGAGAAGCTCAACGCCCGCGCACCGTTCTCGGGTGAGGCCAAGACCATCTTCTTCACCACCGGCGGCGAGGCGCTGGAGAACGCGGTGAAGATCGCTCGTGCCCACACCGGGCGTTCGGCGGTGATCACCTTCACCGGCGCCTTCCACGGCCGCACCATGCTGACCATGGCGATGACCGGCAAGGTGGCGCCCTACAAGAAGAAGTTCGGCCCGATGCCGGCCGAGGTGTTCCACGTGCCCTTCCCCAACGCGCTGCACGGCGTCTCGGTGCAACAGTCGCTCGATGCGCTCGGCTTCCTGTTCCGCGCCGACGTCGAGCCGGAAAGGGTGGCGGCGATCGTCATCGAGCCGGTGCAAGGCGAAGGCGGCTTCTACGAGACGCCGGTCGAGCTGTGGCGGGCACTGCGCCGCATCTGCGACGATCACGGCATCGTCCTGATCGCCGACGAGGTGCAGACCGGCTTCGGCCGCACCGGCAAACTCTTCGCCGTCGAACACACCGGCGTCGAGCCGGATCTGATCACCATGGCCAAGTCGCTCGCCGGCGGCTTCCCGCTCTCCGGCGTGCTCGGTCGCGCCGCGATCATGGACGCGCCGGAACCCGGCGGCCTCGGCGGCACCTACGGCGGCTCGCCGATCGCCTGCGCGGCGGCGCTGGCGGTGCTCGAAGCGATCGACGAGGAGAAGCTCCTCGAGCGTTCGAACGCCATCGGCGCGCGGATCAAGGGCCGGCTCGAGAAGATCGCGGCGCGCAACGACGTCGTGCCGATCACCGGCATCCGCGGCAACGGCGCGATGATCGGCTTCGACATCGTCAAGTCGCGCGGCGCCTACGAGGGCGATGCGGAGGCGACCAAGCGCGTCACCACGCAGGCGCTTTCCGGCGGCCTGATCCTGCTCTCCTGCGGCGTCTTCGCCAACGTCGTGCGCATTCTCGTGCCCCTCACCGTGTCGGATGCCGTCCTCGACGAGGGGATGGACATCCTGGAGGCGGCGCTGGTCGACGCGGCCAGGGGCTGAGAGGGTTCGGCGAATCGAGGCGTGACGGTCGGGGGCGGAGTGGCACTCGTGGCGGTCCCTGCCGTCTCGCTCGCACCTCGTTTCCCGGTTCGGGGGCCAAGAGAACCTGCCGCAACGACAACTCGACACCGTCCGGGCGAATTCTCCACCGGCGAACGCGCCGGCGGACTGGAAATTCGCCGCGATTTACTGAAGATTGGAACTGCTTTCGATCTCCGACCGAGCACGGCCGGAGACGCCCCGTGTTCGGCCTGGAGGAGGCGGATGCGGGTTCTGTGCAGGGAGGCCGCGATGGTCCGTCGTTCCTATGGAATTGGTTCCGCCCTCTTCGCCCTGGCCATGGTGCTCGGTGCGGGCAACGCTTTCGCCCAGGCGAACGTGATGAAGGCCTGCGGCGCCGAATGGCAGGCCGCGAAGGAGGCGAAGAAGGTCAAACAGGGCGAGACCTGGAACAGCTTCCTGGCCGAGTGCCGCAAGCGTCATGCCGACGACGACGCCGCGGTGCCGCCGGAGCCCAAGGCGGCCGCCAAGCCGGCTGCCGCTCCTGCGACCGCCGCCAAGCCGGCCGCCGCTCCTGCGACCGCCGCCAAGCCGGCCGCCAATGCGCCGGGCGAGAAGCAGCTGACCCCGGGCCAGCTCGCCGCGCGCGAACGCATCAAGAAGTGCGGCGCCGAGTGGACCGCGGCCAAGGAGGCCGGCAAGATCAAGGCCGGTCAGAAGTGGCCGCAGTACTGGAGCGACTGCAACAAGCGCCTCAAGGCCGCCGGCCAGTGAGCCGCGCCACGCACTCGCGCCTGCGGGCGTGAGAGGCGGCAGACATGAAGACGGCCCCGTGGTGACACGGGGCCGTCTCGCTTTCCGGGGTGCCCACCTGTCGCGGGTCGGTGTCGGGCCGGATCCACACGAGCGGAGCGCCGATGCGCGACCTCGGGTGGAGGCCGATCGGCTGCCTCCCTGCGAGGCGGAGCGCGGCACGGTTTCGAAAGCCGAATTCACGGGGACCACCGGCCTCACGGGCGCGGCGCGCGCCTCATTTCGTCCGGGTCCAGGTGTCGCTCTTGCAGATGAGACCGCCGAGGACGCAGCCCTGCAGCTTCATCGAATTGGCGCCCTGGAGGGTGATGTAGCCGGTGTAGGTCTTGCCGTCGTCGGTATTGTAGACCTCGCCCTTCCACTGATCGGGCGTTCCCGACGGCTTCATGCCGAGCAGCACGCGCACGCCGGTCACCGGGCGATCGCGCTTGGCCGTGTCGGGATTGTGGATGTCCTTGCGCGGGTTCTTCTCCCACACCACCGTGCCGCAGACGGCCGAACCGCAATTGTCGATGCGGATCTTGCCGGTGCCGCTGGAGCGGATCCACACACCGGTGGGGTCACCCGCCAGTGCGGGGGTTGCGGCGAGAGTTGCGACGGCGAGCGCCGTGGCGAGCACGAACTTCATGGGCGAATTCCTCCGCTGGATCCGACTTTCGTCGTCGGTCGATTTTCTTTCCCATTCCTGAACCATGCCGTCAAGAACGCCGGCAAAACGCCGACGATGCCGCGGCGCTTTCGACGAAACGGCGGAATACGGCCGGGGAGTCGGGTATCGGGGAACGCAAAATCAATATTTCAGGGTCAGACTTTCGAACCATAGGAACCGGGCTCGTACCCGGACGTCATTGGTTTCGAGGGAAGTACCATGATCAGGAAACTCTGGGCCGACAGGCACGGGGGGTATGCGATCGCGTTCGGGCTCACGGGCCTCACGTTGGTGCTCGCCGCCGGCGGAACGACCGACATGATGCGCTACCTCGACACCCGCGCCAAACTCCAGGACGCGGTCGATGCGACCGCGCTCTTCGTCGCCACGCGTCACAAGAACGGCGAAAACCTCGACGAAGGTTCGAAAGCTCTCGCGAAATCCTATCTCACGAAGGTCTTCGATCCGCGTTTCGGTTCTCTCGGCGACGTCGACGCGTCCGCGACCGCGAATTCGCTGACCATCACCGCGCAGGCGGGGCTCGACACCTTCTTCCTCAAGATCATGAAGCTCGACAAGCTGGCGTCGTCGGCGAAGTCGACCGTAACCTGGTCGACGTCGTCGATGGAGATCGCCCTGGTGCTCGACACCACCGGTTCGATGGCGGACTCCAACAAGCTGACGAGCCTGAAGAGCGCGGCGAAGACGATGGTCGACACGCTCTCCGCCAAGGCGTCGCCGTCGATGTCGATCAAGTTCTCGCTGGTTCCCTTCGCCAACTTCGTCAACGTCGGCTCGGGCAACGGCGCCGCCGCGTGGATCGATCAGGGCGGACCCAAGCGCTCGTCCTACTACGACGCCTATTTCTCCGAGCATGCGGATCGCATGGCGATCTTCGCCAAGCTCGGGAAGACCTGGCCCGGCTGCGTCGAGACCCGTCCGGCGCCCTACGACATGGACGACAGTGCGCCGTCGACGGATGCCCCCGACACGCTCTTCGTGCCGGCGGTGCATCCGGACGAGCCCGACAGCGGTTCCTACATCGCCAACGACTACATGAACGATCAGACCTGGGGTGACCAGGTCACCAAGATGAAGAACAAGAAGAAATACGACAACCCCACCGGCATCGACTTCTCGAAATCGAATCTGTATTCGAACTACAAGGTGCCGAAGGGACCTCAGTTTCTCTGCGACACCAAGCCGATCCAGCGTTTGACGTCGAACTACACCTCGGTGAAGAGCCAGATCGATGCTCTGGCGGCGGCCGGCAGCACCAATGTGCCGGAAGGGATCGCCTGGGGTTGGCGGGCGTTGTCGCCGAAGGCGCCGTTCGCCGACGGCAAGGCCTACAACGACAGCGACAACGACAAGGTCATGGTGGTGCTGACCGACGGCACCAACGCGATCAACACCTTCCCGACCGATCTCGGCGGCGCCTATTCGAGCTGGGGCTATCCGATGAGCGGCCGGCTCGGCTCCAACCCGGGCACAAACCTGCGCACCGGCCTCGACGCCAAGACCCGCTCGGTCTGCGCCAAGGCCAAGGCCGCCGGCGTCAAGATCTACGCCATCGGCCTGATGATCGACGATGCCGACGGGCAGCAGCTGCTGTCGGACTGCTCCTCGGGTTCGGCCTACTACTACAACACTCCGTCGGCCGACAAACTTCAGGCGGTCTTCGACGACATCGCCAAGAAGATCTCCAAGATGCGCATCTCTTCCTGAGTTCTCGGCTGCGACCGATCGACCCGGAGACGATCTCAGCCCCTCGACGCCCGAACCGCGGCGGCGAGGGGTTTTTCGTCGAAATCGGGTCATCCATTGCCGAAAATCCGCGTCATTCAGGTCGGTCTGCGCCGAAAGTCGTGTCGATCACGCGCATTTCAGGGGATTCGAACGTTTCCGTTTCGAAACCGGTCGGACGGAACGAGCTATCATGAGACGGCGAATCGTCGCGGAACATCGGCTCGAGAATGGCGGATCGAGCCCTCTCGTCGAGGGGCTAGCTTTGAAGCGAAAGTATCGGCTGCTGCGCAGTCTGTGGCTCGACCGCAGTGGTAACTACACCGTCATATTCGGCCTCTTGGCGACGCTCCTCGTCGTGGCGGCGGGCGGCTCGATCGACCTCACCCGCTATCTCGAAGCGCGCTCGCGTTTGCGCGACGCCGTCGACGGGGCGGCACTGATGGTCGCAGGACGCTACAAGGCCGGAGAGACGACGGCGGACGCTCTCACTTCCGCCACGCGGACCATCCTCGATCAGACCTTCACCGATCACGACGCGACCATCGGCAACGTCACCGCCACCGCCGGAACGGCGAGCCTGACGGTCACTGCCGACGCGCGAGTTCACGCCTTCTTCCTGCCGATCATCGGGTTGGACTCGTTGACCACGACGACCGTTTCGTCGGTGGCCTGGTCGACGACGTCGATCGAGGTGGCCATGGTGCTCGACACGACGGGATCGATGGCCGACAGCGACAAGATCGGTCAGTTGAAGAGCGCGGCGACTTCGATGGTCGACAGCGTCTTCGCCAAGGCGGGAACATCGTCCTCGGTCAAATTCGGCATCGTGCCGTTCTCGCATTTCGTCAACGTCGGTCCGGGGAATGCCGCGGCGGCGTGGATCGACCAGGGCGCGGCGGCACGGTCGAGCTATTACGACGCCTATTTCAGCAGCCAGATCAACCGGCTGACGACCTACACGGCGCTCGGCAAGAGCTGGAAGGGCTGTGTCGAGACGCGGCCGTCGCCCTACGACGTCGACGACACCGCGCCGACGGTCTCCAACCCCAACACCCTCTTCGTCCCGTCGTTCCACCCGGACGAGCCCGACACCTTCAACTCCTACTACGGAAACAACTATCTCGGGGACAAGCTGTTCTCCGGCGACGACTGGACGCGGATGATCAATGCGGCGAAATACACGAGCCCGGTGAACGTCAATTATTCCAATTCGACGCTCTATGCGAACTATTCCGCTCCCAGGGGACCGGAATTCTTGTGTTCGTCGAATGCGCTGACCCGTCTCACGACGTCGTCGGCGACGGTGAAGACGGCGATCTCGGTGCTGACGCCGGCGGGCAGCACCAACATCCCGGAAGGTCTCGCCTGGGGCTGGCGCGTGTTGTCGCCGAAGGGGCCGTTCGCCGACGGTGCCTCCTATTCGGTTTCCGACAACCGCAAGGTCCTGGTGGTGTTGACCGACGGCACCAATGCCATCAACACCTTTCCGACCGCGCTCGGCGGCGCTTATTCGAGCTGGGGCTTTCCGGCCAGCGGCCGGCTCGGCGCCAACCCGGGTGTCGATCTTCGAGACGGGCTCGACGCCAAGATGCGGACGATCTGCACCAAGGTCAAGGCGGCCGGGATCCAGATCTACACCATCGGCCTGATGATCACCGATACCGCCGGCCAGCAGCTTCTCGCCGACTGTTCGTCGGGAACCGGCTTCTATTACGACTCACCCACCGCGGCGCAGCTCCAGTCGGTCTTCGACGACATCGCCAAGAAGATCTCGAAGCTGCGCATCGCCTCGTGAGCTCGGGGCGAGACGCGGGATAGGAAAGCGGGGCTCGAAGGCCTCGCCCGGCGTCACATCTGATAGGCGGTTCGGAAGCCACCCCAGTGGCGATCCTTGACGATGATCGGGACGTCGACTTCCTTCATCGGGATGATCTTGCCGCCGCCGAGATCGCGCAGGTAGCTCTGCACAAGGAAGGGCCGCGTGTTGCGGGCGGCGAGCAGGCCGGTACGATCGTCGAAGATGCGCTTGTTGCGGCAGTTCGCCGTGTTCCAGGCGACTTCGCCGGGGCGCTGGGGCTGGGAATAGACCTTGTTGTGGACCGGCAGCCAGCCGTTGATGTCGACGCAGGCGCAGAAGGCCATGCGCTCGTCCTCGCCGAGGATCGCCTCCTGTAGCGGCGGCAGAATGCGTTCGAGGGCGGCGATGGCGTTGGTCTCGTACTGGATCGGGTCGGATCCCTGGACCGCGCGATACTCGGTGTCGAAGAGATCGCCGAAATTGAGGTCGCTCTTTTCGATCGCGGCGTCGAGCGCCGCCATGATCTGTCCGGCGGCGGTCTGGGCGCGCATCACCAGCGGGCGGAATTCCTCGCCGATGCGGTCGACGCAGGCGCCGACGCGGGTTCGCGCATCTGCGTCGTCCTCGAGGAACCTGACGTGCAGGCCGAGGGCGCTCTTGCCGACGATCGTCCCGGTGACGTGGCCGAGGCCGGTGAGGTCCAGCTCGACGCGGGAGCCCGTCGCGATCCCGGCTTCGCCCTCCGGCACGACGAGCGTCCCGCCCATCGACACGTCGATGGTGCGGACCGCCACTCGCGTCGAGGCGATGCGCATCTCGCCGCGCATCTCCACCGGCCAGCGGTCGTGTTTGCGGCGATCGGCTTCCGAACCCTGGCGCAGAACCGTGACGAGCTGTCGGGTCATGTCGGAGACGGCGCCGTTCATGCCGTCCGTCGCCTTTTCGACCTCGAGGCCGAGGATCGCCGCCCGCTCCATCTCGCCGCTCATGCGACGCGCCTTCTCGGCCACTTCGTCGACGAAGCGCGCGGTCTCGGAGGCCGAGCGGCCGATCTCCGCCGTCGTCTCCACCTGCATCTGGACCGAACGGGACACCTCGCCGAAGACCGGTCCGATGTCGCCGACGAGGCCGAGAATCTTGCCGACCGCTTCGATGTTGGCCTCCGCCGTCGAGCGCAGGCGTTGGATGGTGGTGCCGATCTCGGTGGTCGCCTTCTGCGTCTCCACCGACAGCGCCTTGACCTCGTTGGCGACGACGGCGAAGCCGCGGCCCGCCTCACCGGCGCGGGCCGCCTCGATGGTGGCATTGAGGGCGAGGAGATTGGTCTGACCGGCGACGTCGGAGATCAGCGCCACGACGGCCTGGATCTGCTCGATCGCCTGCTTCAACTCGTCGACCGAGCGCGCCGCGTCCTGCGCCACGCCACTGGCGTCGTCGATCAGGCGCTGCGACGCCTCGGCGCGACGGCCGACCTCCTCGGCCGACTGGTGCAGTTCCTGGCAACCCTGGGCCAGACGATTGACGTGTTCGAGAGCGAGCCCGGTGTGGCTGGTGAGGATGTCGGTCTCGGACTTGAGGCCGTTCATGATCTCGGTGCCCTCGACGACCTGCTGCTTGGTCTTGGAGCCGGTCGCTCCGAGCCGGCGCGAGGCCCGCTTCAGGTCGGCTTCCAGCAGTTCGACCACCTGTCGCATCGATCCGTTGGCGCGCGCGCGTTCGCCGCTCGGCCGGATGGTTTTCGCCGCGGGTTCGCTCGGCGATGTTTCGACGGTCTGGGCGGGTGTGGACTTCCGAACCGATTTGGATCCGAAATGGAACATCATGAGTCCTCGACGATTGTTGCTGCATGATTGCCGCCGACACGCTTACCAAGATGTTAAAATAAACTATCGAACCTACGTGGTTTGCCGCATTCGTCTCGAATTTTCCGGATGTTACCGGGGGAAGGCTTAGGTTACGTTACGTAATATGGTGATCATGGAGCCGATCAGCGGGGCGGCGAAGGTCGAACGGACTCTTCGGCCGCGACAACGCGGTGTCCAACCTTTCGATCGCCCTGGAATATCACGTGTGGCGCGGCGTTTCTTCTTTCGACGTCGTGCGACGGCGCCACCGACGATCGTCGGTGGCTGGAGCCCGTCGACGGTCGGGCGCATAGTGTGTCGAATCTTCCTCGGAACCGATCGTGACGACATCCGAACCAGACCGTCCCGTTCTGCTCTGGCTGCGCGATGATCTGCGCATCGCCGACAATCCCGCTCTCGTTCGCGCCGTCGAGAGCGGACGTCCGGTCGTGGCACTCTTCGTTCTCGACGAGGTGTCTCCCGACATCCGCCCTCTCGGCGGGGCCTCGCGTTGGTGGCTGCATCGCTCGCTCGCCGGCTTCGCCGATCGTTTCGCTCGGCTCGGCGGGACGCTCCGTCTCGGGCGGGGACCGGCGAGCGAGATCGTCGCCGCGTCGGCGGTGGAGATCGACGCGGCCGAAGTCGTCTGGAACCGGCGCTATCTGCCGGCGCTGACGGCGATCGACGCCGACCTGAAACGCCGCCTGCGCGCCGAGGGGCGAGCGGCGGAGAGCTTCCAGGCGAACCTCCTCCACGAGCCGCACACGGTGAAGACGGCCGGCGGCGGGCCGTTTCGGGTCTTCACGCCGTTCTGGCGCGCCGCTCGTGGAGCGGGTTCGCCACGCGCGCCCCTGCCGCCGCCTCGGGCGATCCGTGGCGCCGCCGCGCCACCCCCCTCGCACGCGCTCGACGACCTCGGGTTGCTGCCGCGCGCGCCCTATTGGGCAGCGGGTCTGGACGCGACCTGGACGCCCGGCGAGGAAGGTGCGGCGGCTGGCCTGGAGCGCTTCCTCGGCGAGGGGCTGCGCGGCTATGCGGCCGGGCGTGACCGTCCCGACCTCGGCCACACCTCGCGTCTGTCGCCGCATCTGCGCTTCGGCGAGATCTCGCCCTTCACCATCGCCTCGGCCGTCGCGATGCGGGTCGCGGCGGATCCGACGCTCGCGGCGGACGCGGAAAAATTCCTCGCCGAACTGGGCTGGCGCGAATTCGCCCACCACCTCGCTTTTCATTTCGGCGACCTGTCGCGGCGCGAATTCCAACCGCGGTTCGAGACCTTTCCATGGAAGACCGACGAGGCCTTCCTGGAGGCGTGGCGACGGGGCCGCACCGGCTATCCGCTGGTCGACGCCGGCATGCGCGAGCTGTGGGCGACGGGCACGATGCACAACCGGGTGCGGATGGTCGTCGCCTCGTTCCTCGTCAAACACGGCCTCGTCGACTGGCGGGAGGGTGAGCGCTGGTTCTTCGACACGCTGGTCGACGCCTGCCCGGCGGTGAACCCGGCGAGCTGGCAATGGGTTGCCGGTTGCGGCGCCGACGCCGCGCCGTTCTTCCGCATCTTCAATCCGGTCACCCAAGGGGTGAAGTTCGACCCCGCCGGCGACTATCTGCGCCGCTGGTTGCCGGAACTCGCGGCACTGCCGGCCGGCGCGATCCATGCGCCGTGGACCGCCGCGGCGGACGTGGCGGCCGTCGCCGATCTCCGTCTCGGCGTCACCTATCCGTCACCGATCGTCGACCATGCCTTCGCCCGGGAGCGGGCGCTCGCCGCCCTCGCCGGCCACGTGAACGGGAACGAGCGACCGCCTCGACCGGGCTTCGATTGACAGGGTGGAAGGTAATCGTGCAGGACAGGAGCGACGCATCACATCGCGTCGCCCCCACCCGCGGAACCTCGTTGGACATCGACGGGTATTCTTGACGTGAGAGCAGCCCGCAGATGACGAAAAGCGTGCCCCGCGCGGGCGACACCCCGGGGGCGAACGAGCTCGGCCTGTCACGCCTCCTCGCCTTCGCGTTTCCGGCCCTGCCGGTGGCGGCGTTCCAGCTCCCCTTCGTCATCCTGGTCCCGAAATTCTACGCCGAGAACGTCGGCCTGTCGTTCATCGCGGTCGGGGCGATCATCACCATCGTCCGCCTGATCGACGCCTTCCTCGACCCGTTCGTCGGCTATTACGCCGACCACACGCGGCCGCGGTGGGGACGCCGACGCACCTGGTTCGGCCTCGCCGCCATTCCGACCACCGTCGGCGCGCTCTTCGTCTTCAATCCGTTCCCGGATATCGGCACCGACCACACGCTGTTCTGGGGGGCGTGGTTCTTCGTCTGGTCGATGATGCTGTCGGTCGGCTACACGGCGTTGTCGCTGTCGCATCTCTCCTGGGGTGCGGAGATCTCGACCAGCTACTACGGCCGCAACCGCATCTTCGCCGCGCGCGAGGTCTTCGCCGTCATCGGCACGCTGGTGGCGACCGCCCTGCCCTTCGTCATGAGCCGACTGGGTTGGCACGGCGATCAGCCGGTGCTGGTCGCGCTGTCGATCATGGTGGCGATCGCGCTGCCGCTGCTCGCGCTGATCACGGTCTTCACCGTGCCGGAGCCGCCGCACGTCTCGCATCACCACCTCAATTTCGTCGACGGGCTGAAGAACCTCTTCAAGAACGAATATTTCGTCCGCCTGCTCGGCGCCTACGCGCTGGCCAACATGGGCAACGGCGTGCCGGCGACGCTGCTGCTCTACTACGTCCGCGACTACGTCCACGGCAACGAGGAGACGCAGCGCTTCTTCCTGCTGCTCTATTTTCTGTTCGGCGTGCTCTCGACACCCTTGTGGCTGTGGTTGGCGAAGCGGACCTCGAAGCACCGCGCCTGGTCCTTCGCCATGCTGGTGGCCTGCGCCGGTTTCGTCTGGTCGCCCTTCGCCGGGTACGACGTCCTCGGTGACAACGCCGTGTGGGCCTTCGGCATCATCATGATCCTCGCCGGCATGTCGGTCGGTGCCGACCTGATGTTGCCGGTATCGATGCAGGCCGACGTGATCGACGTCGACACGGCGCGCACCGGCGAGCAGCACACCGGCTTCTATTTCGCCTCCTGGGCGCTGGCCAACAAGATCGCCCTGTCGATCGCGCTGGGTATCGGCTTCGTCCTGCTCGGCATCGTCGGCTACGACAAGGGCAACCACCACGGCGACACGCTGACGCCGGCGCAGGTTCATGTGGTGACGAACCCGCCGGTCGAAGGCGCGGTCGCGGTGACGCCGCCCGAAACCGTCAAGAACGCGCCGGGCAAGGCCAAGCGGAAGCACTCGTCGAAGAACAACGGCGAGAGCGACAAGCCGGTGAAGCAGACGCCGCTCGCGACCTGGACTCTGGTCTTCCTCTATTGCGTCGTGCCGATCGTGTTGAAGCTCATCGCGGTCCGGCTGGTGTGGAACTTCCCGATCGGGCCGGCCGAACAGGCGCAGCTGCGCGCCCAGATCGAGGCCCATCGTCGCGCCGAGCGCGAGGAAGAAGAAGGCCGTCCAGCCTGATCCGAACCGCGCCGCGGCAAGGTCGCCACCGCCGCACCTCCCGCGGCAACCGTGGCCGGCTGCGGAATTTCGGTAGAACGGATTTCCCATCCATCCCTCCGAAAGGAAATTTCTTCTCTTTTCCGCCGATGTTCGCCCTCCCAGACTGCGCGGTTCCGGCGCAGGGCCGGGGAAGCGGGAGAATCGCATGGGTGCGGCGGGAAACGGATCGACGGGCGTGGCGAAGGGTGTCGTCGAGGCGATCGGCAACACGCCGCTGATCCGCCTCACCCGGGCCTCGGCGGCGACCGGCTGCGAGATCCTCGGCAAGGCCGAGTTCATGAACCCCGGCCAGTCGGTCAAGGACCGCGCGGCGTTGTGGATCGTCCGCGACGCCATCGCCCGCGGTGAGCTGCGCCCCGGCGGAACCATCGTCGAGGGGACCGCCGGCAACACCGGTATCGGACTGGCGCTGGTCGCCTCGGCGCTCGGCTTCCGCACCGTGATCGTCATCCCCGAGACCCAGTCGGCGGAGAAGAAGGACGCGCTGCGTCTCGCCGGCGCCGAGCTCGTCGAAGTCCCGGCGGTGCCCTACAAGAACCCGAACAACTACGTGAAGCTCTCCGGCCGGCTCGCCGCCGAGCTGGCGAAGACGGAAGCGTCCGGTGCGATCTGGGCCAACCAGTTCGACAACGTCGCCAACCGCCAAGCGCACGTGGAGTCGACGGCGGAAGAGATCTGGGCTCAGACTGGGGGCAAGATCGACGGTTTCGTCGCCGCGGTCGGCTCGGGCGGGACCCTCGCCGGCGTCGGCATCGGCCTCAAGGCCAAGAAGGCGGACGTCGCCATCACGCTCGCCGACCCGCACGGCGCCGCGCTCTACGAGTGGGTGGCGAACGGGGTGCTGAAGGCCGAGGGCTCGTCGATCACCGAGGGCATCGGCCAGGGCCGCATCACCGCCAATCTCGAAGGCGCGCCGATCGATCGCGCCTATCGCATCTCCGACGAAGAGGCGGTGGCGGTGCTGCACGACCTCGCCGAACACGAGGGGCTGGTGATGGGCGGTTCGACCGGCGTCAACGTCGCCGGCGCGATGCGGCTGGCGAAGGATCTCGGACCGGGCCACACCATCGTCACCGTGCTCTGCGACCACGGCAGCCGCTATCAGTCGAAGCTGTGGAACCCGGCGTTCCTGCGCGACAAGGGGCTGCCGGTGCCCGCATGGCTGGAACGCCGTCGCGAAATCCCGGTTCCCTTCGAAGCCGTGCCGTGATCGGATGGGCCCTCTCAGGAGAGAAGGCCCCCGATGAAGACCACAGCCGCGACCGAACCCGTCTACCGCGATCAGCCCTATCTGACCTCGTGCGAGGCGACCGTCGTCGCCATCGGCGAAAAGGGCGGCATCCTCCTCGATCGGACGATCTTCTATCCGACCGGCGGCGGCCAGCCGGGCGATTGCGGCGTCCTCGTCCAGGCCGACGGCACCGAGACGGCGATCGCCACCACGGTGTGGGAAGATCCGGCCAAGACGGTGATCGCCCATGTGGCGATCGAGGGCATGCCGATCCCGCCGGTCGGGGCGAAGGTGACGGCGAAGCTCGACTGGGAGCGCCGCCACAAGCTGATGCGCATGCACACGGCGCTGCATCTGCTCTCCGTCGTGCTGCCCTATGCGGTGACCGGCGGTTCGGTCGGCGAGGACGAGGGCCGGCTCGACTTCGACATCCCCGAGGCCGATCTCGATCGCGACGCGCTCAATGCCCGGCTCGCCGAATTGGTGGCGGCCGATCACCCGGTCTCCTTCGAGTGGATCACGGATGCCGAGCTCGACGCCGCGCCGGATCTGGTCAAGACCATGTCGGTCGCCCCGCCGCGCGGCTCGGGGCGGGTGCGGCTGGTGCGGATCGGGGGCGAAGCGTCTGTCGACCTGCAGCCCTGCGGCGGCACGCACGTGAAGTCGACCGGCGAGATCGGCCGGTTCGAGATCGCCAAGGTCGAGAAGAAGGGGCGCATCAACCGGCGCGTCCGCATCCGCTTCGTGTGACGCCCGGCGGAGCGGAGTCCGCGCCGCGTCAGTCCAGCGTCCGGCGGAAGCGGGCGAGCGCGAGGCCGCCGTAGAGCAGGATGAAGCCGCCGAGGATGGTCATCTCCCAGGCGACCGCCGGCATCTCGGCGCCCTTCAGCATCACCGCTCGGATCACCCGGAGGAAATGGGTGAGCGGGAAGATCTCGCCGATCGTCCGCGCCCAGTGCGGCATGCCCGAGAAGGGGAACATGAAGCCGGAGAGCATGATCGACGGCAGGAAGAAGAAGAACGTCAGCTGCATCGCCTGCATCTGCGTCTCGGCGAAGGTCGAGATGAAATAACCGAGCAGTACCAATGCCATCACGAAGGTGAGGACGGCGAAGAGCAGCAGCGACAGCGAGCCGACGAAGGGGACGCGGAAGACGAACTTTGCCATGGTCAGAACCACGACCATCTGTACCGCGCCGACCCCGAGGTAGGGCAACACCTTCCCCAGCATGATCTCCATCGGCGTCGCCGGCATGGCGAGCAGGTTCTCCATGGTGCCGCGCTCGGTCTCGCGGGTCAGCGCCATCGCCGTCATCATCACCATGGTCATCTGCAGGATGACGCCGAGAAGTCCCGGCACGACGTTGTATTGCGACACCCCTTCGGGGTTGTAGCGGCGGTGGACGACGACGGAGAGGCGCTTGTCCTCCTCCGCCTGGATCGCCGCCTCCTCGCCCTTCTCCCGCGACAGCGCGTTGCGCGCCACGGTGCCGAGTGTCCCGATCGCGCCGGAGGCGACGGCGGGATCGGTGGCGTCGGCGTCTATCAGGATCTGCGGACGATCGCCGCGGTCGACCCGCGCCGCCAGATCGGAGGGGATGGTGACGACGAAGGAGACCCGCCCGGATTCGATCAGATGTTCGGCCTCGGCCGCACTCGCCGGCCGTTCCTCGAAGCGGTAGTAGCCGGTGACCTCCAGCGCCGAGACGATCGCCCGGGTGTAGTGATCGTTGCCGAGCGCCAGGATCGCCGAGGGCAGGCCCTTCGGATCGTTGTTGATGGCGAAACCGAACAGGATCAACTGCATGATCGGCACGCCGAGCATCATCGCGAAGGTGATGCGGTCGCGCCGCATCTGCACGAATTCCTTGGCGAGCATGGCGCCGAGGCGGGCGAAGGAGAAGGAGAGATCGAACCTCATCGCTTCCCTCCCTTCAGCGATCCGGGATCGGTCACCGGCCCGGCGTCGCTGCCCGCCCGCACCATGAACTGGATGAAGACGTCCTCGAGGCTGGTCTCGCCGCGGGTGAAGACGAGGCCGCTCTCCTTCGCGAAGCGATCGAGCGAGGCTTCGAGCAGCGCCCGATCGTGGCCGACGATGTGCAGCGTCTTGCCGAAGGGGGCGACCTGATCGACGCCCGGCAATTTCGCCAACTCGGCGACATGACCGGCTTCGCCATCCTTGGTGACGAAGGTGGTGAGGCCGGCGCCGGCGACCACCTCGTCCACCGTACCGCTGGCCAGCAGCTTGCCGTAGGAGATGTAGTGGATGCGGTGGCAGCGCTCCGCCTCGTCCATGTAGTGGGTCGAGACCAACACCGTCAGGCCGTCGGCGGCGAGCAGGTGGATCTCGTCCCAGAACTCGCGCCGCGCCTTGGGGTCGACGCCGGCGGTCGGCTCGTCGAGCAGCAACAGCTTCGGCTCGTGCATGATGCAGGCGGCGAGCGCCAGCCGCTGCTTCCAGCCGCCCGACAGCGTCCCGGCGAGCTGTTTGCGCCGGCGCGTCAGGCCGAGCTGTTCGAGGGTGCGATCGACGTAAGCCGCGACCGGCTTCAACTCGTAGAGGCGGGCGACGAACTGGAGGTTCTCCTCGATCGTCAGATCCTCGTAGAAGGAGAAGCGCTGGGTCATGTAGCCGACCTCGCGCTTGATCTCGCGGCTTTCGGTCAGCACATCGTAGCCGAGCACCGTGCCGGTGCCGCCGTCGGGCGTGAGCAGGCCGCAGATCATGCGGATGGTCGTCGTCTTGCCCGAGCCGTTGGGGCCGAGGAAGCCGACGATCTCGCCCTTCTCCACGGTCATGTCGACGTGATCGACGACGGTCTTGTCGCCGAAGCGTTTGGTCAGCCCGTGGACCTCGACGACGCTCACGGTGCGCCTCCGGGCAGGGACACGTCGACGATCTGGCCGGGCTGCAGGCGGGTCGCCGCCCCTTCCGGGCGGGCCTCGACCAGATGCACCAGCTTCTGCCGGGTCTCGATCGAATAGATCACCGGCGGGGTGAATTCCGGCTCGGCGGAGAGATGGGTGATCCGCGCCGTCAGCCCCGGCTCGCAGCCGTCGCAGTGGACGGCGAGCGCCGCGCCGAGGGCGAGCCTGGCGAAACCCTTCTCCGGCACCCAGAGTTTCAGCTTCACCGCCCCGTCCGGCAGCATCGAGACGACCGGGGCCTGCGGGCCGGCGACCTCGCCCGGTCGGCGCACCAGATCGGTGATGCGGCCGGCCGCCCGCGCCGTAATGGTGCGTTCGGAGAGCCGCCATTTCGCCGTCTCGAGGGCCGCGCGCGCCTGGGCGACACGGTTCTCCGCCGCCTTGATCGCATCCTCGCGCGCCGGAAGCTTGGCCACCGCGAGATTGGCCTTCAGTTCGCGCACCCGCGCCAGCGCCACGTCGCGCGCCGTCGTCGCCTGATCCAGTTCCGCCTGGGGCGAGAAGCCGCGCTTGGAGAGGTCGATGCGCCGGGCGAGCGTGCGCTCCGCCTCTTCCGCCTGGGCCTCGGCCGAGGCGAGGCTCGCGGCGATCACCTCGATCTCTTCGGGGCGACGCCCGCGCTTCAGGTCGGACAATTCGCTCTCGGCCTGGGCGAGGCGTGCGTTGGCGTCGGTGACGACGATCTCGATGTCGTTCGTCTCCATCCGTGCGATCGCAGCGCCGGGTGTCACCCGGTCGCCGAGCTTCACCGACACCGCAGCGATGCGGGCCGTCTCGAGCGGCGCCATCGACACGTAATCGCCCTCGACGTAACCGACCGCCAGCGTGTCGCCGGCACAGGCGGCGAAGAATTTTCCGGCGAGCGCGAAGGAACAGATCCAGCTCATCATGGGTTCGTCTCGTTCGAAGCCGATGCGGCGGCGCGCCGGGCCGCGATGGTGGCGCGAATCGCCGAGGTGACGACGGCGAGCACCGCCTCGAGGCGGTCGCCGTCGAAGGTCTCCCAGCCGAGCCGCGCCATCGCGGTGGCGCGGCCGACGCGGAAGAACATGACCTGACCGAACATCGCCGACACGGCGATGATCACCTGCGCGCTCTCGGCGTCCTCGCCGGTGGCGCGGGCGAAGAGCCGGCACATCGTCTCGTGGCGCGGCCGGATCAGTCGCTCGTAGAGCGTCGCGAAGGTTTCGGACGGGTCCATCTGCTCGCGCACCATGAAGCGAGCGACCGCTTCAGCCTCCGGTCGGCCGAGCATGAACCGGCCGATGCCGCAGACCGCCGCGACGAAGAGATCGGCGGCCTCCTCCGGTTCGAGGGACGAGACGTCGCCCTCCGGTGGCGTCGCCGTGGCGACATGTTCGATCACGATCGCCGCGATGGCGTCGCCGCAGGCGCGATGCAGGCCGGCCTTGCCGCCGAAGTGATAGGCGATGCCGGCGATGTTGACCGCCGCGGCCTTGGCGATCTCGCGGGTCGAGGTGCCGTCGAAGCCGTTGCGGCCGAAGAGTTCGATACCGGCGCGGATCAGCGCGGATCGCGTGTCGTCGCTTTCGCCGCGCGAAAACGGGGCGACGGACGGGCGGCGCGGCGGGTCGATGGGGGCGTCGGCGGATTTCATGGGGTAAGAATACGCCCTGGAGCGATTCAGTCAATCGTTTGATTGAGGTTGCGACGACCGTGTCCGCGTCGGTTCGAGGCGTTGCCGGATCGGGGGCTTCGCGGGTCCGGCATCACGGTGTGATGCGGGTCGGGGCGTTGTTCGGCGCCGGGGCGGGTGCGCGATCGCCGTCCTTCTGAAACTCGAAGATACGGCGGAAGATGCCCGGCGCGACCGCCGAGAGCGGGTTGATCTCGAGGATCGGATCGTCGACCGCGCCGAAGACGCGGAAGGTGACGCCGAGGAGACCCTCGTTCGAGCCCGCCCCGGCGATCACGCCGAGAACCGGGATGCGCCCGGCGAGATTGTTGAGGCCGTAGGCCGGGATGTAGGTCCCGGTGAGGGCGATGCGCTGGTTGTTGAGATCGATCTGGCCGGATGCGGTGGCACCTACGGCGGTGCCCTTGGCGACACCCTCGGTGACCGTGATGACCCCGTCGCGCATGGCGAAGCGCACCGAGGAGCGCGAAAAATCGGTCTGAGGATTGATCTCGACCTGCCGGACCTTGACCTGTTGGACGCCGTTACCGACCGTCTGCGCCGCCGCCTTGCCGGATTTCGGCTGTTCGAGCAGGTGGAAGTCGTCGAGCCGGGCGCGACCCTGCGCGATCCCGGGCCCGGAGAGCTGCGCCTGCATCGCCAATCGGCCGCCGCGGACCCGATCGAAGAAGTCGAAGAAGCTCAACAGCGCTCCGGCATCGTCCGCGCCCACCGTCAGAGTACGGCGGTTGCCCTCGGGTCGGATCGTCGCGGAGAGCGAACGGCCGCCGGAGGAGCGGGCGCTCAATTGCAGCGAGGCGAAGGCGCCACCCCGATAGCGGCCGTCGAGACTGGCGTCCGAGAGCGTCGTGTCGTTGAAGCCGACGACACGCGCGGCGCGCAGTTTCAGGGTCATGTCAGCGGACTTGGAAGGAGTGGAGGCGCGAGCGCCCTCCTCCCGACCCGGCTTGCGCCCGGCCTGCATCACGCCGCGCACGTCGAAGCTCTGAGCATCGAAGGTCACCACGAGGTTCTGATCCGTCCCGCGCACCGCCTTCAGCTTCGCCGCGTCGCCTTTGCGCAGGGCGAACTTGGGGAAGTCCGCCGAAACGAGGCGGTGCTCCTTGTCGAGCACCACCGTCCCGGCGATCGCCAATCCTTCGGATTCGATGACGAGGTTCTCGAGCCTCACACCCTTGTCTTCGTCGACGAGGTCGAGCGTCGCCTTCGCCGGAACGCCCATTCCCTTGTTCCAGCCGAAGGGGGCGAGCGTCAGCGTCGCCGGCGTCAGGTCGACCTCGACCTTGCGACGGGTCTCGCTCTGGGCCGACTGCGCGACGTTCACGCCGATGGCGCCGCCGACCAGGTCGCCGAGATCGAGGCCGATGCGCTGTCGTGCCGCCTCGTCGAGGACCATCTTGAAGTCGCGCTTCTCCGCCTTCGAATTCCCTCGCGCGTCGTACATGTCGACGTCGGTGACGACGCCGTCGATCTGGGCGCGTCCGGTGACCTTCAGGCCGCGCGGGTCGGCGATGATCTTGAATTTGCCGTCCTGGAACTTGCGCCCCTGGATCGGGTGGGGACTGGCGAAACGGTCGAGCGACGCGTCGACCTTGTAGTCGACGGAGGAGGTGCGGATCTGCTTCTCGAACAGGACATCGATCTGAGCGGTGACCGAAGCCGTCCCGGTGAGACCGTCGTTGCGGATCCCGGCCTCTTCGAGCAGGGCGAGCGGCTCGGCGTCCACCACCTCGGCCAGTGCGGCGACATCCCCCGCGATCTTGAACCGGAACGTTCCCTTCGGCGGTTTGACGAAGATGTCGGCGACGGTGAAGCGCATCCCGTCGATCGTCGGTCGCCGCGACGCCTTCGTGGCGGCCGTGGCGCGATCCACCGTCAGGTCCATCTTGCGGTCGTCGATGGTCATTCTGCCGGAGGCCCCGACCACCGGCGGAAGATTGCCGAACACGCCGAAGCGCGCCTCCTCGAACCGCGACGACATGCGCAGCGCGTTGCCCGGCCATGTCTCCTGCTTGTCGAACCGCGGCAGATCGAGGCGGATCACGGTATCGAGAAGGCGACCGCCGGTCACGTTGCGGATGAACCAGTCGCGGGTGTCCGGCGCCACCCAGTGGGGCCAGACCCGTTTCACCTGCTCGGTGTCGAGCGGCGAGAAGAAGAGATCGAGTTTCAGCCGCGGTTCTTCCCCGGAGAAGTCGATGCGTCCGGCCGTCTTGACCCAGCCGTCGCCGAAACTCGCCCCCGCCGAGGTGATGTCGATCACTTTCGCCGACGGGTCGAACCGCGCTTCGAGCCGGCCGCCGTCGACGACCAGGGGGCGTCCGGCGACGTCGCGCGGGCGGAAGCTTCCCTTGTTCGCTTCGAACTCCGCCGCCCAGACGCCACCGCGCTCGGGCGGCGGCACGAGCCGTCCGTGCAGGGTCATGCCGGTTTCGCCGACGGCGAGAGTGAGGTTGCGCACCTCGAGGTCGGTCGCCCCGGCCTTCCAGTCGACCCGGATCTGTCCCTCGTCGACCAGCATCGAGTCTTCCGGCATCGGACCGAAGCGGAATTCGCCGGCGCCCAGGCGGACGTCGATTTCGGCGCCGTCGTAGCGGTCGTCGGGGCCGTAGCGCAGGGTGAGGCGCGGATAGAGCGGCATCCCGAGATCGAAGGCCGATCCCGGTGGCCCGAACAGATCGCGGTGCATCAGATCGTCGGCGACGAAGGAGACGCGCCGTCGTCCGTCGGCTTCGTGCGCCGCGGTCAGCCGCATCGACCAGCGCCCGATCTCACCGCGCGCCGAAAAGCCGACGTCGAGATCGCCCCCGGGGCCGTCGACGACCGCCTCGGCTTCGATGTCGGGAACGGTGACGTCGCGGGCGACGCCTTCGCGGTCGATCCGCCGGAGTTCGATCGCACCGTTGCGGATTCCGAAGGTCTCGATCCCTTCCTCGCGCGCCCGGGCGACGGCGCGGTCGACGGCGCGGCCGACCTCGCGTGCCTCCGAGATCGCCCGAACCGGCCGCGGCGGCAACACGACCGGCTTCGCCATCCCGCGTGTCGCCGGCATCGCCACCATCGAGGAGTCCGGCGCCGGGGCGCTCTCCGGCGGGCTCTCGGTCGCGGCGGTCACGAAGGCCCCGGCGTCGGCCAGACCGGCGGTGTCGACCTTCAGGCGCGGTTCGACGAGGATCAACGAGCGGGGGCGAACCTGTCCGGTGAGGATCGGCCGCATCCGCAGTCTGACCTCGGCGCGCGGCACCGCCATGTCGAGAACGCCCTCGCGCTCGACGGAGATCCTCTCGAGTTCGACCGTGATTCCCTTGTCCCAAGACCAGTCGAGACGGGCGCTGCCGACCTTGGCGCGACCACCGGGGCCCGCGACGTCGCCGAGCAGGGTCTCGGCGGTGCGGGCGGCGGTCTCGATCTCCACCGGCCCGTGGGCCACGAGTGCCGCCAGGGCGACGACGAGAAGGGCGCCGAGCGCCAGGACGATGCCGCCGATCCACAGGAGGACGAGGCCGAAAAGGCCCGCGGCGCGCCTGCGGCGGGCGCCGAGTGTCGTGCCCGGAAGCGCGGGCGCGTCGGTGGTCGGGTCCTGATCGTCCAATTTACGCCGTTCCTGGCGGTCGGATTCTTCTTCGGCGGAGTGCGAGCCGGCCGAATCGCGTTTCCACGAGGGGCTCGCCTCGCCGTGAGCACTACACGTTTCCCCGCCTCCGGTCGAACCGCTTGCCCGGCTCCATCGGCTCGGACTACGCTTCGCCTTCGTGCTTCGATCGGGACGGAGGGGAACCATCCGTCTCGTGATTCGGACACGCCGAACCATCGGCGAACCGGCGGTCTGCGCGTCCTCACCGCGTCTCTCCACCACTTCTTCGCGACGAAAGGAAGGCGACATGGCTCTGAAGATCGGCGATACCGCCCCCGACTTCGATCTGCCGACCGACGGCGACGGGCGCGTTCGTCTCTCCGATCTGCGCGGCCGGCGGGTCGTCGTCTATTTCTATCCCAAGGACGACACCTCCGGCTGCACCAAGGAGGCGCAGGATTTCACGGCGCTGACGCCGGAGTTCGAGAAGCGCGGCGTCACCGTGATCGGCATCTCGCCCGACGGGCCGAAGAAGCACGAGAAGTTCCGCGCCAAATACGGGCTCGCGGTGACGCTGGCCTCCGACGAGGACAAATCGGTGCTCGAGGCCTGGGGCGTGTGGGTGGAGAAGTCGATGTACGGGCGGAAGTACATGGGCGTCGAGCGCACCACGGTGCTGGTCGATGCCGACGGTAAGGTGGCGGCGATCTGGCCGAAGGTGAAGGTCACCGGGCACGCCGCGGCGGTGTTGAAGGCGCTCGGCTGATCGCCCGCGCCGGTCGAGGGGGGAACGACGATGGCGCATTTTATCGGTGGGTTGATCGCATTCCTGGGCTATTTCGGCGGCGCCGTCGCGTTGGCGGTGATCTACCTGCTGCTCTACGTGCGGATCACGCCGCATCGCGAGTTCGACCTGATCGTCAAGGAGCACAACGCCTCGGCGGCGATCGCGCTCGCGTCGAGCCTCGTCGGTTTCGTCGTGCCGATGGCACGGGCGGTGGCGCAGGCGACCTCGATCGTCGAGTTCGCCGCCTGGGGTCTGGTGGCGTTGGTGGTGCAGATCGGCGCCTACTATGCGGCGCGCCTCGCCCATCCGAACCTGTCGCGGGCGATCGAGGAGAATTCCCTCTCGGCGGCGATCTGGCTCGGCGCGGTGTCGCTCTCCGCCGGCCTGCTTTCGGCCGCCGCCATGACCGAGTGAGGTGCGCCATGGCCCGCACCAAGCGCGAGTTCGGCCGCCGCGGCCCGCCGGTCGTCACCCACCGGCCCGAGGGCCTGCCCGAGGCGAAACCGGCGGACCCGAAGCGCAAGCGCTCGCTGGCGATCTCGCTCTTCTCCGCCGGCGCGCTGGCCGCCGCGGCCACGCATTTCGTCGAGCGCGGATCGACCGAAATCTGCCTTCCCGCGCCCACGGGCAGCGTGGCCACCCCGGCCGGGACCCCGGCGAGTGGCGCGGCGCCGGTGCGGCAGAGCGCCGCACCCGGCTCGCCCACCGCGAACGGTTGCCCGCCCGGCACCGTCAGATCGACGTTGCAGGGCTCTTCCCGCCGGCACGGCTACACCTCCTGGGGTTGGTCGTCGCGTTCCTCCGGCTCGTCGTTCTTCGGCGGATCGTCTTCGTCGACCTCGTCGAGCCATGCGACCACGTCGACGACGCGACGCGGCGGGTTCGGATCGATCGGCTCTTTCCATTTCTCCGGAGGCTCGTGATGCGGCGGATCGCGCTTCCCGCCCGCCCCGACATGCGAGAGCGTCTGGCGGCGATCGACTTCGCCTTTCCCGATGTCGGCGGAGAGCCCTACTGGGTCGAAGACGCCCATTACGCCTTCACCCTCGACCAGATCGAGAGCGACATCGAAGCGCCGACGGAGGTGCTGGGTCGGCTCTGCGAGAGCCTCGTCGATCGGGTGATCGCCGACGAGAAGCTGCTCGCCCGGCTGCGCATCCCGGAACAGGCCTGGGACCTGATCGCCGAGAGCCGCCGGCGTGACGATCCCACCCTCTACGGCCGCTTCGACTTCGTCTACGACGGCCACGGCCCGGCGAAACTGCTGGAGTTCAACGCCGACACGCCGACGGCGCTGCACGAGGCGTCGGTCGTGCAGTGGATGTGGCTCTCCGATCAGCTCGAGCGCGGCAAGCTGCGCGAAGGCACCGATCAGTTCAATTCGATCCACGAGCGCCTGATCGAGCGCCTCGCTTCGATCGTCCCCGAAGGCCACCTGCATCTGACCGGCCAGACCGAGAGCGTCGAGGATACCGGGACGATCGCCTATCTCGCCGATTGCGCCACGGCGGCCGGGCTCGGCGCGACCATCCTCGACATCGCCGAGGTGGGGCTCGCCGGCGATCGCTTCGTCGATCTCGACGAGCGGCCGATCGATCGGCTGTTCAAGCTCTACCCCTGGGAATGGCTCTTCGCCGAAGAGTTCGGCCGCACCCCGGCGATGGCGACGACCCGATTCGTTGAGCCGCCGTGGCGCGCCATCCTCTCCAACAAGGGCATCCTGCCGCTCCTGTGGGAAATGGCGCCGGGGCACCCCAACCTGCTGCCCGCCTTCTTCGACGACGACCCGCGAGCCGAGCGTCTGGGCGCCTCGCACGTCCGCAAGCCGCTCTATTCGCGCGAGGGCGGCAACGTCGAACTGGTCGACGGGCGCGCGCCGGTCGAGCGCACCGGCGGCGACTACGGCGCCGAGGGTTTCGTCGTCCAGGCGGCGCGTCCGCTGCCCAATTTCGACGGCTTCTACCCGGTCCTCGGCAGCTGGTTGGTCGGCCACCAGCCGTGCGGTCTCGGCATCCGCGAGGACTTCACGCGGATCACCACCGACCGCTCGCGCTTCCTGCCGCACATCATTCTCGCCTGACCCCGGCGACCACCCTTCCGCCTGAAATGCAAAGGAATATTAACCTTAACCGACTGTAATCGGTGGCGTCTCGAAACCCAGGACGAGCCGCCTCGCGATGACCTCTCCGGACGACCATCCCCGCCCCTTCGGACGCCGCAAGGAACGCCATCGGGTCACGATCGTCCACGGCGACCGTGTCCGCGCCTTCCAGATCGACATGGGGTGGCTGACCGCGGGTGCGGCGGTCGTCGGCGTCTTCTCCCTCGCCTACGTCGCGGCCACCGGCTACCTCTTCTTCCGGGACGACATCCTCAACGGCGCCATCTCGCGTCAGGTCCGACAGGCTCGGGCCTACGAGGACCGGGTGGCGACACTGCGGGCCGAGATCGACCGGATCAACGGGCGCCAGTTGATGGATCAGGAGGCCTTCGAGGCCAAGATCGACACCCTGCTCAAGCGTCAGGCGACCCTCGGCGAAGCCCAGTCGCGCATCGGCGCTCTGGTCGACCGGGCCGCGGCGGCCGGCGTACGCCTCGTGCCGGGGCCGGCGACCGGGTCGGTCACGCCGATCGACCAGCCGCTCGATGCGGTGGTCCCCAGCGTCGATGCCGCCCGGCCGAAGGCGCCGCCGCCGCTCGACGTCGACCGCTTCGCCACGCCGCTGCGCTCGTCGTGGAACTTCCCCTTCGTGTCGCCCGCGCATGCCGGCATCGCGGTGCGTGGCGCGTCGGTCGGTCTCAGGATCGCCGAGGTCGAGAAGACGCTCGACGGATTCGAGCGCCTGCAGAGCCGGACGTTGAGCGATCTCGCGCGCCTCGCCGAAGCCGACGTCACCAAGGCCGGGCGGCTCCTCGGCCGCCTCGGTTTCCGCGTCGCCGATGCGCCCCATCCCAAGCCGAAGCCGACGGGCGGCGAAGCCGTCGGCGGCCCGTTCGTTCCTTTCGATGCGACTGATGCCGCGGAGCGTGCCGATGTCGCTCTCACCCGCCTCGACCGGATCCGGCGCGCCGCCGCCCGCCTGCCACTCGGTCGGCCGATCCGGGGCGACACCACGACGACGTCGAATTTCGGCAGCCGCATCGATCCCTTCCTCGGCACGCCGGCCCTCCACACCGGGATGGACTTCCGCGCCGAGACCGGCGATCCGGTCCACGTCACCGGACCCGGCACGGTGGTCGCGGCGGGGGGCATGGGTGGGTACGGCCTCTGTGTCGACGTCGACCACGGCAACGGCGTCGTCACCCGCTACGGCCATCTGTCGCGCATCTCGGTCGAAAAGGGCCGTTCGTTGAAGGCGGGCGACGTCGTCGGTCTCGCCGGCTCCACCGGCCGTTCCACCGGGCCGCATCTCCACTACGAGACCCGCGTCGCCGGCGATCCGGTCGACCCCGGCCCGTGGCTCGAAGCCGGGCGCGAACTCGGATTCTGAGACGCGTCGCGCGACACCGGAGCGGACGGGCGCTCAGCGATAGCGATAGGCGACGATCTGGGGATGCGTTGCGGTGCCGTCGGGGCTCGAGACGATCCATTTGGCGCCATCGGACTCGCAATCGACGATGAAGGAGCCGAGCGCCTTCTTCTGCTTGCGGTCGCTGCCGAACCATTTGGCCGCGCGCTCGAAGACGAACTTCTCCGATTTCACCGCGATGCCGCAGACCGAGACCTCGCCGGCTGCCGGCATGGTGACGAGGATCGAGCCCAGAGCTGCGAGACCGCCGATGCGGATCATGGGGGCACTCCCTCTGCTGGTTCGTTCATCCTGGCCCCGGGGCGACCCGGCCGCAAGGCCGTCCGCGAAATCCTCAGGCGGTGGCGAGCCATGTCCAGGCCAGAAGCACCACGCCGAGGGCGATGCGATACCAGGCGAAGACGCTCAGGGTGTGGTGGGCGACGTAGCGGATCAGGAACTTCACCACGACGATCGCCGAGACGAAGGCGGTGACGAAGCCGACGACGATGGTGACGAAGTCGCCGAAGCTGAGCGACGCCCCGTTCTTGGCGAGATCGAGCACCGTCGCGCCGAGCATGGTCGGCATGGCGAGGAAGAAGGAGAACTCGGTCGCCGCCGTGCGGCTGGCGCCGAACACCATGCCGCCGACGATGGTCGCGCCCGAGCGCGACACGCCGGGGATCATCGAGACCACCTGGGCGAGGCCGATGCCGAAGGCCTGGAACCAGCCGATCTCTTCCATCGTCCGCGAGGCGATCGGCCTTTCGCGGCGCTCCACCCACAGGATGATCAGACCGCCGACGACCAGCGAGATCGACACGACGGTCGGATTGAACAGAACCGCCTTGATCGTCTTGATGAACAGGATGCCGAAGACGACCGACGGCAGGAAGGCGACGAGCACCACCCCGGCGAAGCGTAGCGCCGCCGGATCGCGCGCCAGGACGCCGCGCACCAGGGTCAGGATCTTCTCGCGGTAGAGCCAGCACACCGCCAGGATGGCGCCGAGCTGGATCACCACCTCGAAGACCTTGCCCGAGCCGGAGTAGAAATTCAGCCAATCGCCGGCGAGGATCAGATGGCCGGTCGAGGACACCGGCAGGAATTCGGTCAGTCCTTCGACGATGCCGAGGACGAAGGCCTTGATCAGATGAACGAGTTCCATGGGCGCCCCCGGCTGCGTCGCGTGACCGACGTCGGGAGACGACGGTCTCCCCCGGGATCGCCCCGCCCGGCGGACCCCGTCCCTCGTCTCTAACGCGAAATGTTTGTCGAATTCTCACCCGGCGGGGGCGCCGTGGCCGGAAAAGCCGGCCGCGGGCGCTTTCGTGCGTCTTCGCCTCATACTGGGCTCATGAAATTCGGACTCGTCCGAGTTTCATGAGCGTCACGGCCTGGCCGGCCGACGCCCGTTCGGGCTTGCCTTCGCCGACGATGTTTCGAAAAGGTCGAAACATCGTCGGCTCGGTATCAGTCGATGTCGGCGACCGCGTCGACCGAGCCGCCCTTCACCCGGGCGGCGAGCGAGGCCTCCATGAAGGCGTCGAGGTCGCCGTCGAGGACGCGCTGCGGATCGGTGGTCTGCACGCCGGTCCGGAGGTCCTTGACCATCTGGTAGGGCTGCAGGACGTAGGAGCGGATCTGGTGGCCCCAGCCGATGTCGGTCTTGGCGGCGGCTTCGGCGTTGGCCTTGGCCTCGCGCTTCTCCAGTTCGACCTCGTAGAGGCGCGACCTCAGCATCTCCCAGGCCTTGGCCCGGTTCTTGTGCTGCGAGCGCTCGGCCTGACAGGCGACCGCGATGCCGGTCGGAATGTGGGTCAGGCGCACCGCCGAGTCGGTGGTGTTGACGTGCTGGCCGCCGGCGCCGGACGAGCGATAGGTGTCGACCCGCACATCCGATTCCGGGATGTCGATGTCGATACTGTCGTCGACCACCGGGTAGACCCAGGCCGAGGCGAAGGACGTGTGGCGCCGCGCCGCCGAATCGTACGGCGAGATGCGGACCAGACGGTGGACCCCCGACTCGGTCTTGAGCCAACCGTAGGCGGCCTCGCCCTTGATGATATAGGTGACGGACTTGAGACCCGCCTCTTCGCCCTCCGAGGCTTCGACCACTTCGACCTTGTAGCCGCGCCGTTCGGCCCAGCGCACGTACATGCGCGCCAGCATCTCGGCCCAGTCCTGGGACTCGGTGCCGCCGGCGCCCGCGTGGATTTCGAGATAGGTGTCGTTGCCGTCGGCTTCGCCGGAGAGCAACGCGTCGACCTGACGCTTGGCGACGTCGACGCCGAGCTGCTTCAGCGCGTTCTCCGCTTCCGCCACGACCTCGGCGTCGTCTTCCATCTCACCGAGTTCGAGCAGCCCGACGTTGTCGTCGAGGTCGCGGGTGATGCCCTGGACGATGTCGACCGATTTCGCCAGCTGATCGCGTTCGCGCATCAGCTTCTGAGCCCGGGTCGGGTCGTTCCACAGATCGGGAGATTCGGAGAGCGCGTTGAGCTCGTCCAGTCGTTTCAGAGCGACATCCCAGTCAAAGATGCCTCCTCAGCAGGCTGAGAGCCTGCTGGATCTCGTCCACGACGGACTGGATCTCTGCCTTCATCGGACTTCACCTTCGTGATCTCGGCCTCGGCGGCGAGCGCCCCGGGCGATGGGCGCGGACCATACCGAGGCGGGTCGGTGGTGTAAACGTCGAAAGACACCGGTCGGGTACCCCGGGAATCGAACCGCCGCCCGGGGGGAGCGGGCGGCGGTCGTCTCTGCGGCAGGACCGGATCAGGCGGCGCTGCGAGATCCTTGCGCGACTTCGCGGGCGCTCATCAGGAAGCGGCGCACCGAGTCCTGCAGACGCTCGGTCTGGTGCGCCAGATCGTCGGACGCGCCGGCGACGTCGGCCGCGGCGCGCCCGGTGGCGCCGGCGGCGGCGACCACCGTGGTGACGTTGGCGGAGACGTCGTCGGTGGCGGTGGAGGCCATCTGCATCGAGCGAGAGATCTCGTGGGTGGCCGAGATCTGCTGCTGCACGGCCGCGGAGATCGCCGCCGCCGCGGCGCCGATCTCGTCGATGACGCCGGTGATGCCGGAGATCGACTGCATGCAGCGGTCGGCGCGCGATTCCACCGCGCGGATGCGATCGGCGATCGCGTCGGTGGCGGTGGCGGTCTGATCGGCCAGCGCCTTGACCTCGATGGCGACCACGCCGAAGCCCTTGCCGGCCTCGCCGGCGCGGGCCGCCTCGATGGTGGCGTTGAGGGCGAGGAGCTTGGTCTGCTCGGCGACCTGACGGATCAGATCGAGGACGCCGACGATGTCGCCGACCGCATGGGTCAGGTCGGCGATCGCTTCACGCGAGTCGGTCGCCTGATGATGAGCGTGGTCGGAGACGATGCGGGCGCGTTCGGCCTGCTGGGCGATGTCCTCGACCGCCGCGGTCAATTCTTCGGTCGCCGCCGCCACCGTCGCCACGGTCACCGAGGTCTCCTCGGCCGCGGCCCCGATGGTGGTGGTGCGGTGTTCGGTGTCGTCGGCGGAGGAGCGCATCTGGTCGGCCGAACGCGACAGACCGTGCACCGCCTCGCCGAGCGACCCGGTGACGCCGCCGATCGTGTCCTCGAACTCGCGCATCACCCGGCCGAAGCCGCGCAGACGCCCTTCGATCGCCGACACCGCCTCGTTCATGGTGCGCGAGGCGAGACCGTAGGTTCCGACCATGCCGGTCTCGATGATGCGGCGATGGTTCTTGCCGTCGCGGACGCAGCCGAGCGTCGCCCGCGCCTCGCGGACGAAGGCGTCGGAGACGTCGAGGATGCGGTTGGTGTCGTTGGCCAGACGCGCGATGTCGCCGGCGTCGTCGAGCAGGATGACGCGCGCTTCGAGATCACCCTTGGCGGCCTTGACCAACACTTGCGAAATTTCGGCGATCGACCGCCGGGCGCGGCGCAGCAGCACCAGTCCGAGCACCGACAGGGTCGTCATGAAGATCAGCATGCCGGCATTGCGCCAATTGATGTCGACGGTGACGTGCAGCACCGAGCCGATCATCATCAGCGCCGTCAGACCGGCGAAGACCCACTCAGCGCGTGAGAGAGAAGACGAATTCGTCATAGGACATTCCCTTGTCACGCAGAAGCTCGAGGACGGCGGTGAAGGAGGCCTGGAGACCGGAGGCGCGATCGCTCGCCTGATCTTCGATGGCCTTGAGCGAGGCATAGAGCGGCTTCACCACTTCGAGTGCCGCCTTCTCGGGGACGCGTCGATTGGAATGGAAGCCGGTGATGCCACCGTCGACGGTGAAGGTCGGCGTGACGTGGGCGAAGACCCAGTAGTGGTCGCCGGTGACCGACATGTTGAGCACATAGGCGAAGATCTCGTTGCCCTCGAGCAACGTGTCCCACAGGAGCTTGAACACCGCGCGCGGCATGTCGGGATGGCGGATGACGGAATGCGGAGCGCCGATCGCCTGCGCCTCGGTGATCCCCGCCAGTTCGAGGAAGATGTCGTTGGCGTAGGTGATGATTCCCTTCGTGTCGGTCTTCGACACGATCACGTCGTCCGGATGAAAGGTCCTCTCGACGCCCGTCGGCCTCACCACCGACGCGAATTTCTGGCGTATCGGTCCAGTCGCCGCGCCGCTTCCCTTTCGCCACAACCCCTGAAGCATCCTCTCCTCCCGATGACATGACCGTCACAATCTGATCGGAGGATGATGAATTTTTCGATAACGCTCCCCTCGCGTCATGCGTCGATCCGAAACGTTTAGGATCAAAAGCGATACACAATTCGCCGTACTCGATCATCGGAAATAGTATCCGAAGTACATGAAATATGCAAAAAGCTATATCTAATCGTATTCTTATACTGCCATAATTGCACGGTGTAGTTGACACATGTGTCACACATGGTGAATGTGCCATATTTATGTGCATAATGTCTACAATTATTGCAGTTACTACATGCGATTGAGCGTCACACGCGGCCGTCACGACATGGCGGCGGCTTTGGTATGGTAGTTGTTCCCGCCGTTGCTCGATCGTTCATCACGGGATTGAAATTACCCTGCGTAATCTGATCGCGCCCGCTGTTGCGACGAGGCCGAACGGAGTGCCGCTTCCAGTCGCGTCCAGGCCGCCGCCTCGCCGGGAAGTCCCAATCTGAGCAGGTCGGGGGCGTGCGGAAAGCGTCGGACGTGGATCCCGGCTTCAGCCAGGTGTTCGGCGAATCGCTCCGCGTTCGAGCTGCGGATCAGGCGGTACAGAGGCGTTCCACCGACGGTCGGGCAGCCGGCCGCCGTGGTGAGCGCATCGAGCCGATCGGCATCCCGCTTCAATCGTGCGACCGCCGCTTCGAGCCAAGGCCGATCCGCCAACGCGGCGCGGCCGATCGCGATCGCCGGGCCCGAGACCGCCCATGGCCCGAAGGCAGCGCGCATCGACCGGGTGAAATCGGCGTCGCCGAGGCAGAAGCCGAGGCGGAGGCCGGCGAGACCCCAGGTCTTGCCGAAGGAGCGCAACACGATCGCGCGACCCATCGGCAGCCGCGGGGCGAGGCTCGCGCCCTCCTCCATCACGTCGACGAAGGCCTCGTCGACGATCAGTCGCCGCCCCGCCGCCGCCATGTCGAGCGCCAGGGCCGCGAGTTCGTCGGTCGAGACCATGCGGCCGTCGGGGTTGTTGGGATTGACCAGGAGACCGATGTCGAAGCGCGCCAGATCGGTCGCCCGCTCGACGATCTCCACCTCACGTCCGGCTTCGCGCCATACCCGCGCATGTTCCTGATAGGTGAAGCCGAGGATGCCGACGCGGGCGCCGGCGAGGAGGCGCGGCAACATCTGGATCGCCGCCTGGGTGCCGGGCGTCGCGGCGACGTGAAATCGGTCGTGGGCGCCGTAGGCCTCCGCCGCGACACGTTCGAGGTCCGACACCTCCGCCGCCTCCGGCAGCCGCGTCCAGGCCTCGGCCGGGATCGGCGGGATCGGATAGGGACAGGGATTGATGCCGGTGGACAGGTCGATCCACGGCTCGGGCGCATCGGGAAAGCGGTTACGAACTTGCGCGAGGTCGCCGCCGTGATAGACGGGGCTCGCGTCCGTTCCCGCCCACCGGTTGCCGCTCGGTTCCATGTCTCTCGCCTCGTCCCTCGCCCCCATGGCCGAACTGGCGCTCGTCGCGGCGGCGATCGAAGCGGCGGTCGGCTGGCCCGTTCCTCTCTACGCCGCGATCGGCCATCCCGTCACCTGGATCGGTGCGCTCGTCGCCCGTCTCGATCGCTCTCTCAACCACGAAGGCGACGCCGACCGCCGTCGACGCCTCCTCGGCGTGGTCGCCCTCCTCGTCCTCCTCACCGTCACCGGAGCCGTCGCGGTGGCGCTCACCGGTGTCGTCGAGGCGCTGCTGCCGGGGGTGCCGGGTCTCGTCGTGCTCGCCGTGTTCGCCGCCAGCCTGCCGGCGCAACGCAGCCTCCATGCTCATGTCGCGGCGGTCGCCGATGCCCTCGACCGCGGCCTCGACGAGGGCCGGCGGGCCGTCTCGATGATCGTCGGGCGCAACCCCGAGAGCCTCGACGAGGCCGGCGTCGCGCGGGCGGCGATCGAGAGCCTCGCCGAGAACTTCTCCGACGGCGTCGTCGCGCCGCTGTTCTGGATGGCTGTCGGCGGCCTGCCCGGCGCGGCGCTCTACAAGGCGGCGAACACCGCCGACAGCATGATCGGCCACAGGACGGACCGACATCGCGCCTTCGGCTGGGCGGCGGCGCGGTTCGACGATCTCGTCAACCTGCCGGCCTCGCGCCTCGCGGCCTTGTGGCTGGTCCTCGCGGCGCTGGTGACGCCGGGCGCGCGGGCCGGCACCGCGCTCCTGACCGCGCTGTGCGACGCGCGCAAACACACCTCGCCCAATGCCGGCTGGCCGGAGGCGGCGATGGCCGGCGCCCTCGGCTTCGCCCTCGCCGGCCCTCGCATCTACGGCGACATCCGCGTCGACGCCGCGACCATGGGCGACGGCCGCCGCAACCTCGGCCCCGACGACATCCGCCGCGCGCTGCGGCTCTACCGCGTGGCGCTGGTGGTGCAGATCCTGGCCCTCGCCTACCTGGCGTTCTTCCTCACCGCGCCAAGCTGAGCAGGCGATCGAGATCGACGTGCGCCGCCACATGGTCGGCGAGCGCGTCGAGGATGCGCTCCACCTCGTCCTCGTAGGCGAGATCGGAGATCGGCGCCCCGAGATCGGCGAGGAGCGCGCGCCGCGCCCGGTCGTCGGCGAAGAGGCCGTGGACGTAGCAGCCGGCGACACGGCCGTCGGCCCGCTCGGCCCCGTCCGGACGCCCGTCGGCGAAGACGAGGAACGGCCGCGCGCAGCCTGTCCCCTCGGTCCGTCCGACGTGCATCTCGTAGCCGGAGACCGGCGCATCGAGCCGCGCGAGGCGCCCGTCGACATGCTCCAGCCGCTTGTCGCCGTCGAGCACCGTCGCGACGTCGAGGAGCCCGAGCCCGGGAACGGTCGCGGGTGGTCCCTCGATGCCGTCGGGATCGGCGATCGTCCGCCCGAGCATCTGATAGCCGCCGCAGATGCCGAGCACCCGCCCGCCACGGCGGACATGCGCGGCGATGTCGACGTCCCAGCCCTCGGCACGCAGGGTGGCGAGATCGGCGATCGTCGCCTTGGAGCCCGGCAGGATCACCAGATCGGCCGCCGCCGGGATCGGTTCGCCGGAGGAGAGCATCACCAGACGGACACCCGGCTCGGCGGCGAGCGGATCGAGATCGTCGAAATTGGAGATGTGCGGCAGGCGCGGCACGACGACGGTGAACGCCCCCTCCCCGGCCGCGCGCCGCTTTTCCAGCACCACGGCGTCCTCGGCCGGCAGCCGCGCGGCCGGGCGGAACCACGGCACGAGCCCCAGCGCCGGCCAACCGGTCTTCTCCTCGATCGTCCGCATCCCCGCTTCGAACAGGCTCGCGTCGCCGCGGAACTTGTTGACCAGGAAGCCGACGACCTGCGCGGCGTCCTCGGGATCGATCACCGCCTTCGTCCCCACCACCTGGGCGATGACGCCACCGCGGTCGATATCGCCGAGGAGGACGACGGGCACGTCCGCCCTCCGGGCGAAGCCCATGTTGGCGATGTCGCCGGCCCTGAGATTGACCTCCGCCGCGCTCCCCGCCCCTTCGACGATCACCAGATCCGCTTCGGTGCGCAGCCGCGCGAAACTCTCGTGTACCGCCGCCTCGAGCCCCGGCTTCCAAGCCTGGAACTCGCGCGCCTTGGCGTTGCCCACGACTCGGCCCTGCACCACCACCTGGGAGCCGACGTCGGACTGCGGCTTGAGCAGCACCGGGTTCATGTGTACCGACGGCGCCACGCGCGCGGCGCGGGCCTGCAGCGCCTGGGCGCGGCCGATCTCGCCGCCGTCGACGGTGACGGCGGCGTTGTTCGACATGTTCTGCGGCTTGAAGGGGCGTACCGTCAGGCCGCGGTTCGCGTAGGCGCGGATCAGCCCGGCGACCATCAGCGATTTGCCGACGTCGGAGCCTGTTCCCTGGATCATCAGCGCTCTGGCGATGTTTCCTGAAGTCACGTGCGAACTCGGCGTCTCAGAATTCGATGCCCGCCTGGGCCTTCACCCCGGCGGCGAAATGATGCTTCACCGCGCCCATCTCGGTGACGAGATCGGCGACTTCGACAAGTTCGGGCTTGGCGTTGCGCCCGGTCACGACGACGTGCAGGTCCGCCCGCCGCGCCGCGAGCGTCGCCACCACCTCGTCGAGGGGGAGGTAATCGTAGCGGAGCGCTATGTTCAATTCGTCGAGGACGACGAGGCGGATGCCCGGATCGGCCATCAGCTCCTTCGCCTTCTCCCAGGCGCGCGTCGCCGCGGCGACGTCGCGGGCGCGATCCTGCGTCTCCCAGGTGAAGCCCTCGCCCATCGTGTGCCACGAGACGAGATCGTCGAAACGCTCGAGCGCGGTGCGCTCGCCGGTCGACCACGCGCCCTTGATGAACTGGACGACGCCGACCCGCCAGCCGTGGCCCAGCGCCCGCAGCACCAGCCCGAAGGCCGCCGTCGACTTCCCCTTACCCGGCCCGGTGTTGACGATCAGCAGCCCCTTCTCGGCGATCGCCTTCGACGCGACCTCGGCATCCTGCACCTCCTTGCGCCTGGCCATCTTCGCCTTGTGGCGGTCGTCGTCGCTCGTGGTCATCGATGGTCCCCGTCGGATCTCGCGCCCGAGAGACCACGCCGCGGCGAGCCGCGCAAGTCCGGCGAAGGCGGGTCTCGCCGCCCGCGGCGTGTGCGGCGTCCCGATCAGCGCAGGAACGGGAACAGAGATCCGGAAACGCGGGTGCCGCCCGTCGGCGCGAACGGACCGGAGCCGGCCGGTGCGCCCGCCGGTCGCGGCTCGGCGACGATCAGGCACCAGTAGACGTCGCCGCGCTTCTTCGGGTTCTCCGCCGAGGCGATGCCCATGCGGGTCATCTCGGCGTCCTTCATGCCGCGGTCGTGCGCCGGGGAGTGCTTCCAGCCGGTGATCGTCTGCTCGATGGTGCGATAGCCCTGTCCGAGGTTCTCGCCGGCGGTGGCGTAGGCGTATCCGGCGGCCTTCAGCCGTTGGTCGAGGCCGCCGTAGGGCGCGAGCGCATGGTTCATCCGCCCGGCCTCGGCGAGGCGGTGGGCGTAGTCGCCGGCGATCCGCACGAGGTCTGCGTCGAGCTCGAGCGCGCCGGCATTGCTCTCCGCCCGATAGGCATTGATCAGCCGTGCCGCCTTCGCCGGATCGACGGGAACGTACGGAACGTCGTCGATCGTCTCGATCAGCGCCGGACCGCGGGCGCAGGCGCTCACCAGTCCGGCGATGCCGAACCCGAGGAGAACCCGGCGGGTCGAACGAAGACGGGGGTGGACGGCGATGGTCATGTCGAGATCCTGCAAGTTCGATCGAGGCGGCCGGTTCCGATCCACCCGGTGAATCGCGCTCGCCGACTCTCAACCCGGTTCGAAGCGGTGTTCCGTCCCTTCGAGGTGACCGGTCACCCATCGACTCGGTTCCGGTTTCGAAAACGGCGACGCGCGGGGCCGACGCGATGCCGGGCCTTCGGACGTCACATTTTCCCCGAACGGCCTCCGCGGCGAAGTCGAGCCGGCGCCGACGCCCGTGCGAACATCGCGGATATGCGGATATCACGGCGGAACGAGGACGCGGGAAACTCACCGGGGAAGGCCGAAGCCGCCGCCTCGATCCCCGTTGCGTCGCTCGCCCCCTCCCCCGTCCCGGTCGCCGCCGCACCATCGTGCGCATTCTCGCCGATGGCGACGACGAGGAGTTCGCGTGACTCTTGAAATGAGCCCCCCCTTCGGGCATAGAGATCCGCGCCGGAGACGTGGCCGAGAGGCTGAAGGCACTCGTTTGCTAAATGAGCGTACCCCCAAAAGGGTACCGAGGGTTCGAATCCCTCCGTCTCCGCCA